>NZ_JAVWNC010000046.1:0-17546 GCF_036637135.1 Anaerorhabdus sp.
GATTGTACTAAATCAAAATCATCTTTACAATTTGTAACACTTTGCATTACATCTTGATTTACTCTAGCAATTGCCACCGCTTTATTTAGTTTATATGGTAATGGTACACTTTTAATTGAGTTATAACGTACCTCATAATCACTTAAACGTCTCTTCAGTTGACCTGAGTGTGTCTTTCTGATTACAAACCATACAATTAGCACTATAATTAAAGCCACTAAGCCAATAATGACGAATTTATTCGATAAGAAATTCAATACTACTTCCATTGCTTTTACCCCTTAAATCTTTCCTCTCTTATTCTATCATAGAACATGAAACAATTTAAGTCTATTTTGCATAAAGAATACCACTTAATGCCTATTTTATTGACATTTACCTTTAGATTTGCTATTGTTATTAAGCGTCAAATGATGGCAGCTTACAAAGTCATGTAATCCGCGTTTGTATCAGTATCTACTGTGATTCAAGTAACTAGCTGCAATTAGCGAAAGAATCTAATACAAACACACTACAATCGATAATTTGTACCTGTTGTTGTTTTAGCCATAAAACACAAGGAGGAAATAAAATGGCAAGAATTACTGGACCAGTTTGGAAAACGTCACGTCGATTAGGCTTTTCAATTCTAGAAACTGGTGAAGAACTAAAGAAAAGAGCATACGCTCCAGGACAACACGGTCCTACTAAACGTATTAAATTAAGTGGTTACGGAACACAATTAAGAGAAAAACAAAGAATTAGACACATGTACGGTGTAAATGAACGCCAATTCTATAACACATTCAAAAAAGCTACTAAAATGGCTGGTGTTACAGGTCATAACTTCTTATTCTTATTAGAATCTCGTTTAGATAACGTTGTTTACCGTTTATGCTTTGCACGTACTCGTCGTGGTGCTAGACAACTAGTTAACCATGGTCACATCTTAGTAGATGGTAAAAAAGTTGATATCCCAAGTTTTATCGTTAAACCTGGATCAAAAATCGAAATTAAAGAAGCTAGCAGAAACATGCCTAGCATCGCTGAAGCTTTAGAAGCAACATTAAATCCAGTTGCATTCGTTACAATTGATAAAGAAAAGAAAGCTGGTACATTTGTACGCCTTCCAGAACGTAATGAATTAAACACTGAAATCAATGAACTTCTAGTAGTTGAATATTACAACAGATAGTTCTAATTAAACTCGCAAATGCGAGTTTTTTTTATCTTACCTCATCGTTTATTAATACAGAAAAGGATAAAACGAATTTCGCTTTATCCTTCTTATATTTTTGAACAAAATACTTAAATTATACTTAATCCATATGTCTTTTAATAATAATGGAAATAATATCTGCAGCTAGTTTAGGATCTTCATTACAAACAACATATTTATATTGTCCAACCATATCCAACTCACGATTAGCTTTTGCAAGACGTTGTTGAACAATTTCTTCAGGTTCAGTATTGCGTCCACGAATTCTTTTTTCTAATTCTTCCATACTAGGAGGTACAAGGAAGATCGTTAATGCATCTGGACATTTTTCGCGTACTTGAATACATCCTTGCACTTCAATTTCCAATAATACATTTTTCCCTTCATCACGCAATTTATTTACGTTTGCTAACGGTGTCCCATAGTAATTACCTACGAATTCTGCATACTCAAGTAACTCCCCATTCTTGATTGCATTTTCAAATTGTTCACGCCCAACAAAGTTATAATTTACTCCCTCAACTTCATTTGGTCTTTTTTCTCTTGTCGTTAATGAAACAGAATAAGCTAACTTCAAAGAAGGATCTTCTATAAATTCCTTTAGAACTGTACCTTTCCCAACACCACTCGGACCACTCAATACAACTAATAGACCTCTTTTCACTTTATATTCCTCCCTCGATTGTATATAATAATTGTACAAAGGTTGACCGTTTAAAGCAAGCGAAAGTCATCTAGAAATGAGGGTTTTCAATCATGGCATTAGATGGAATATTATTACACAAAATTGTAAGCGAAATAAAAGATGAATTTCCTGCAAAAATAAATAAAATATACCAAGTATCAAACTCAGAAATATTATTTCAATTAAAGACACAATCAGGTCGTAAAAACCTGATTATTTCATGTCACACTATCTACAACCGTCTTAACCTAACCGAAAGATCTTATCCAACACCTGAAGAACCATCATCCTTTGTGATGTTACTTCGAAAACATTTGGAAGGTGCAATCATCCAATCCATCGTTCAGGGTGGTTTAGATCGATACGTTAAACTAGAATGCCAAACTAGAAATGATATTGGAGACCGCGTTACTCTATTTCTCTATGTCGAATTAATGGGTAAATACGCTAATCTTATTTTTGTTGATTCAAACGGAAAAATTATGGATGCTTTAAAACGTATACCACCCTTCGAAAATAATCGTCGTACAATACAACCAGGCGCAATGTTTAAAGAAACAGAAATTCAAGATGGAAAGCTTAACCCTTTTGAATCTGTGACATTTAATCATGAAATTACACTCACAAAGCAATTTCATGGCTTTTCTCCATTCTTAAGTAAAGAAGTAGAATATCGCCTTCAACAAGATGAATCCTTTACATCTATCATGAAAGAAATTGAAGATTCTCGATTACTATATATTGCGATTATTGATAACGAAACGGTTTTTCATTGTATTCCACTAAAGCATATCGAACAAAAACAAAAGAGCTATCCTTTACTCGAAGGATTGGATACTGTTTATTTTCACAAAGAAGAACGTGATCGAATTAAAGATTTATCAGGTGATATTTATCGGTTTGTAAATAAAGAATTAAAACACTTAAGACAAAAATTACCTAAGTTACAGTCTTCACTTGAAGAGTCACTTGATTGTGAAAAATGGCATACTTATGGCGATTTACTTTATGCTAATCTTCATATAAAGACTAAGGGAGAAAGCAAAATTGAACTACCTTCCTTTGATGATGATTTACTTATTACAATACCACTCGATCCAAAATTAGATATCAAAGGGAATGCGAAGAAATGTTTTCAAAAATACAATAAAGCTAAAAAAGGTCAAGTATACATACAAGAACAAATTGATCTATGTACAAAAGAAATTGATTACTTCGAAGGTATTCAAGAACAATTAGATATTAGTTCTTTTGATGATGCAAAAGAAATCAATCAAGAACTTGTTGATTTAGGTTATATGAAAAAGAAGGTATCTAAAATTCGAAAACAAAAGAAGAAAGAAACACTACCAAAAATTAAGAAGGTCACTTTAGATAGTGGTATTCAAATAAGCTATGGTAAAAACAATCTACAAAATGAAGCATTGACTTTCAAGATTGCGAATAAGAATGACATGTGGTTTCATACTAAAGATTTCCATGGTGCCCATGTTGTTGTTCACGCAACTGATTTAGATGAAGAAACTATTCGTACTGCCGCAATGATCGCTGCATATTATTCAAAAGGAAGAGAATCGAGTAGTGTTCCTGTAAATTATTGCCAAGTTAGAAACCTAAAAAAAATACCAGGTGCTAAACCTGGTATGGCATCACTTTCTACATACAAGACCATATACATTGATCCCGAAGAAGAATTTATTACAAAATTAGAACAGTAATTATTTACCTTCGTTTGCTAACTGACGAAGTGTCTTCACTTCAAATGGTTTCAGTAATCGAACTTGTCCTGGTTTTAAATCATTAACAATCAAATTACCTAAACGCTTACGATGTAGACGTTTAACTTCAAAGCCAAAATATTCAATCATACGTTTAACTTGACGGTTTCTACCTTCTTGAATTGTTAATTCAATAAGCATGGAACCTTTTTCTATGTTTTTATTGATCAGTACTGCTCGAGCCGGAAGTGTTAAACCATCTTCAAGTTCAATCCCCTTCTCTAACATTTTTAAATTTTCACCTGTCAACATTCCTTTAATCGATACTTCATAAGTTTTATCCAGATGACTTCTTGGATGAATAATTTCATTCGCAAATTCACCATCATTTGTTAATATCAAAACACCAGTTGTGTCAAAGTCTAATCTTCCTACTGGAAAAATTCTTTGTTCAACTTCAATAAAATCCAATACGGTTGGACGCCCATGTTCATCATGAAGAGTACACAATGTATTTTTTGGTTTATTCATAACATAATAGACTTTATTTTCTTTGTTTATTGGCTTTCCATCAACTTCAATCGTTGCACCTTTTTTCGCTTGATAGCCAAGTTGTGTAATAATTTCACCATCGACTTTTACACGTCCTTGAACAATCATTTCTTCTGCTTTACGTCTAGAAGTAATACCACTAGCCGCAATAATTTTTTGTAGTCTTTCCATCCATATCTCCTTAATGATGATTACGAGCACCCCAGTATGTTGACCCTGATTTAGAGAAATCATTTGTCAACATACAGAATACTTCCATCTCTTGTTTTGTCTTTTCTTCAATCCTACTAATTGCATTCAATCGCTTATGTCCATCGACACACCGATATGTATCCTGATCAATTGCTTCTACTTTTACCGGAATAATTATCCCTCGATTCTCAACACTTTCAAGTAAATCATTTGAAATTTCCATTTTGTTGTACTGAATCTTCTTCAGCAATATTTTTTTGTTGATCATGAATTTTCTTCCTTTTTCTTTTTCTTAGTAATGCATCTATACCTACAACAATACCAAGAATACTTGCTATTGCAAACAGAACAGCTGCAATAAGAGCTGGAATATCTGCATCACTGTTGTCAACACGTACTGTCTCAACAACATCATCAATGATGTATTCATTCGTCGTCGTTCGTGAAACTAGCATAAATTCACCAATACTAGGAGTCATAAATTGAATGTAGTTATTCGTTTGTTTGGTATAACACTTGATAACTTCACCATTCTCATAAAGTAGTACTGTGAATAATTCATTACTTTGAGCACCTTCTGGTTTCTTGATAGAAATAAGAACAGGTGTATTCAATTCAAAGTTATCTAAATTCTTTTGTGTTTTAATCGCAAAGGTATCAATTACTTTATATCCATTACCTTCTGCAACACGACTCATTAATTTTTCATGTGAAGAATTAATTGAATTCTTTACAATCAATTTAATTGTATCTTTCAATAAATTTTTATCTAATGAATCCCCCAAATCAATGGATAATGATAAGCCAGAAATGGAAGCATCTAAATCATTATCATATATTACATAATGAATGCGATGATTAATTGCTTTGTAAATAATACCATCTAATGCTCTAAGTTGTGGTTGAGTTAGATAAGGAACCATGTACTCATCCATACGTTTTTTTAATGTTAATACTCGCTCAACTTGTTCATCAGTTAGTGTCTCTATTTCACTCATCTCATCTAGTACCAAAGTGATTTCTTCTTTAAGTTCTTGACGAATTGTATCCAGTTCTTTATCTACGGTAATCCCATATGAGGTTGTTGTTCCTCCAAGAGTAACGATTACTTCTTGTTCACCCTCCGTCTTGAGATCAAAGTTTGAAATCATTGATGTAGATAATTCTATATCTTTTGATGATCCATCTACAAAATGTATTTGAACAGTCCCTCCATCAATATTAATGCGATCATTCCATTCAAAGTATTGTAATGGTAATGTTTTCATTTCAATTGATGCTACATCTTTGTATTGTGCAACATAAGTTGTTTTCTCATTAATTGGAGCTACATCTTTATCCCACCCAATAAAATAGGCATTTTCTTTTTCTGGTACTTCAATAACTGGTGTTCTTCCAACTTCTAATTGATAGGTAATGTTTGTGGTTTCATCTTGGAAGTGACCACCATTCGCATCAAATGTAACTTCTACCAATTCTTTTTGACCTAACTTATCAATATTCATAAGTACCTGAACATCACTTTGTTTAATATACGCAACATAATTTGAATAATCATAGTAGTAAATCATATCTACTTTGGATTCATCATTTAGTGTTGCTTCAGATTGTACTTTATACCAATCACCCTCTGCATTAGTAATTGTATCTAATATTACAAATGAGAAGTCGGGATTTTTTCCTGTTGAGTATAAAATGGTTGAAGTCGTTGAGTCATATTGATAAACTTTCACATCATCCGTACTCGTCTTAATTCCTAGTGCAACTGAATTATAGTCTTTCGATCCAAATGCTTTATCAATATTCATATAAAATTGAGCTGCCTTCTCACCCCAATAAGGATCAGAAGCATAGGATACATTCATCCCATTCGCTTTGTTACCAAAGAAACTTCCATGAAATTGAAAACGAAACGGATTTGCATAACTGCCAGATATGTAATATTTAGCATGACTATAAATCGAAGAATTCACTTCAAAATAACGAGATGCATTTTTCTCTACATCCGAATCATAGGCAGCATGTCCAAATAAATTATTACGGGTAAAAGCTAATGAACTTCTGCCTGTTGCGGTTTCATTCATCGCTAATCCAATCATCATCAACGCATTTGCACCATATTGATATTGGTATTGAAAGAATGCATCTTCTTCATCATAAAACTGAGAACGATTTAATGTATCATCCGCAGAATCTTTATCCATATCCAAGTAATTAGTTATCGTATGACCCAATTGAAGCGTATTTCTAAAATAGTCCAATATTTCTTCCACCGTTACATTAGTTAATGTACGATGACTTACAAATTGATAATAATTGTAATAAGGTTCATATGGATTAACACTTGATGCATGACTTGACGCCTTGTAATCATCCAACATGATTGCTAATGCATCATGATTATAAAAATAATGACCATCATAACTGTAATACTCAATATCACTTTCAAGATATGCTGGAGCGATACCTACATTAATGAGAGCCGAGTATAAATCAGATGTGAAAGATTGTTTAATTTGATGATACAAATATCCATCTTTTACAACATAGGTCGATATTCTTGATGGTAACATTTCAAGTGGGTATATTGTCACGTCATCCATATTAACCCAACCCACAACACCAGAAATCATCATCATCGCTTTTGTACCATCTTCATTCGTACCTAAGTATGCTGCATCAACACCATAACAACCATTGACATAGTTTGCACCATTATCAATCACATTTTTGAATTCAACATTGTAATCACAAGCTGGTGTACTTTTAACTGCTATTATTCCATATTCAGCTTGTAGAACTTTTCCATTTTGTACAATCGCTACATTGTTGTAGTTTGGTGCTTCACGGTTGTAAATTACTAGTGCATTCTTGTAATTCTTTGCTGTTGATAATTCAATGATTGAATCACCCTCAATTGAAACAACAGAAAAATCTTCCAAAACAACTAAATCACTTGTAGAAAGTGCACTTACTTGTAAAGGAAGAAAAAAGCATAATACCGCTAGTAACTTAATTAAACTTTTTTTGAACATGTTTTACCTCACAACTTTATATTTTCAATTTCATGTAATCGTACTTTACAATCTGGACCACACCCATATCCACCGAGTTTATGATTTGATGCAATCACTCGATGACATGGAATAAGTATCGCGATTGGATTTTTATTACATGCATTACCTACTGCACGACAAGATTTAGGATTATGAATCATTTCCGCAACTTCTCTATAGCTTCTTACCTCACCATAAGGAATTTCTAGCATCGCTTTCCATACATTCATCTGAAACTTTGAACCAACATAACGAATCGGTATTGAAAATGTTTTTCTTTTACCTTTCATATATTCTTGAATTTCTTTTTCAGCAAGACTTAATATTTTTGAGTTATCTTGATTTGAAACTGATGCATCAACAAAACTCAGTTCAATAATTGCACCGTCTTCTTCCACCAAATTAATACGTGATACTTGCGTTATAATTGTTCGTTGTTTCATATCAAAATCTCCTGACTTATTATACCATAAAGCAGTTTAAATACCCAAATAGTATCCAGATGGAAGAAGTAAAAATAAGTAGTTCCTACTACTTATTCTCATTTACTCTAAATTTTACAATATCCGTTATTAACTTCTTAGGTAACGGTTTATCCAAAGGAAACTGAATAGCCCCTTTGGAATGTTTATAATCATCCAAGCGATCAAGAAAATGTTCGACACCACTTGCTCCAGGATACAAACCAATGTGGTTCTTACCCATTGCAAAATGAACCAAGTTACCATTCAAATAGAACGTAGGCATTGCCCAGCTTATCTTTTCTTCAGCCATTGGTGCAGCTTTCTTAATAATACCGTAAATCTCTATTAACTTTTCTTGATGAGTTGTTGGACAACTCTTGATATAATCATCAATTACACCCATAAGTTTATTCTCAACTTTCTAAACTCATCATAACCATATTTCCAATGATATTCAACAGTTATAATTAAATAAAAATTCGATACATCCAATATGCAAAAAGTACCCATATCGCGATAACAGGTAATACATAAATCCCCTTCTTTTGCAGTTTGCCTTCAAATTTGATTTGTTTACATTCTTCAAGGATCGCATTTGGTACACTCTTTAGTGTTAGCCACACAAGAAATGGCAAAACTATTACATCATCTAAGTAACCCAAAAAAGGTATAAAGTCAGGTATTATATCGATTGGCGATAATGCATAACCAATCGTAATCACCGCTAATGATTTCGTTATGACGGGTGTTTTAGGATACTTTAAAACAACATAAACTAAATTTACACTGTTGCGTAACCATTCTAATTTTTCTTTCAATTTAGAAGGCTTTTCTTTATTCATGAGGTGTTTTTTGCTTACTTTTTCCTAAAAAGTAGCCAATTACTTGACCTATAATACATAAAACACCATAAAAGACAGTATAGATAAGTGCACTTGAGTTCATATAAATGAAAATACTTGGTATAAAACATACTTCCAATAAGATTAAAAATGGTATATCAATTCTCTTCTTTGTCATTCCAAACATGATTGAAGCTATCAAGATAAAGAAAGGTACAACCATCAATAAAATCAACATCGCCGTTCCTGTATCTCCAATAAATAATGGACACCCATAAAATGTAAATACAAACGCAAATAAATACGGAATATACTCTCTTAATTTTAATTTCATCTAAACTCTCCCTATGTTATTGTAAACTACATTGGTTTACATAACTTACTTACTACTGTGTTCATATATTGATATTCTTGTTCAGAGGATAAGATGATTAAATAATCTCCATGATGGATTACAAAATCACCATTGGGTACAACTTCTTGGTCACCTCTACGAATACCAACAATCAATAAACCATTAGGCCATTGAATATCTTTTATTTGCTTACCCGCAACTTCACTACCTAATTCTACGACCATTTCTATTATAACATTAGATTTCTTTTTCGTATGTGTCTGATTTGGGTTTAATAATCGTTCTAACAATACTTCATAGATAGGTGTTGTTTTTAGTAAATCTGAAGTTAATAACGCTATAAACGCAACAGCTGCGACTGGTAATAAATGAACCAGTGAACCTGTCATTTCTGCCATTAATAGAATACTTGTGATTGGCGCTTTTACGGAGCCTGCCATAACACCTGCCATTGAACAAATACAAAATACAGAAACCATTTCGCTCGATAAGCCAAAATTCACTCCTAATTGTGCTACAAGACTTCCCAACAATGCTCCTATCGAAAGAATTGGCATAAATATACCACCTGGAATTCCACTTCCAAAACTTGTCGTTGTGAATAAAATTTTACATACAAGCACAATTAGTAATAACCCAATACTCATTTGAGCTGTTTCTGACAATTGAACTAAATTTTGTCCTCCACCCAGCACTTGTGGTAAAAACAAACCAAAAGGTAAAGCAATTAGTAATGCAACCATTGGTCTAAACATCGCTGGTATCTTTTCATATACGTTACCTGATCCTAAAAGTAATCGATGAACGATAACACCAAAGATTCCTGATAATACGCCCAGTGGTAACAACCACAAATATTGACTAATTGGTAATTGTGGAACATCAACATAACTCAACACCGGTTTTAATCCAAATATCGTTTTCGAGACAATATCTGCAGTTAAAGCCGCAGTAGTTGCAGCAATCAAAATATTAGGTGAAAAAGATCGATGTACTTCTTCCAATGAAAATATAATTCCAGATAAAGGTGCATTAAAAGCAGCTGATAAACCTGCTGATGCTCCAGCTGTGATTAAATAATTTTCTTCCAACTTATTATTGCTTAATTTATTTGCGATTATTTCACCACCACAAGCACCAATTTGAATCGATGGACCCTCACGTCCCAAAGATGCACCAAAGAAAGCACTTATGATACCCGCCAAAAACCTAACTGGTATGATAATAATACTTTTCATTTTTTGACCAAATAGTAATACTCCCTCTACTTGAGGGATTCCACTTCCCTTTGATTCTGGTGATATTTTAATAAGATACGCAATAAACAAACCCACACAAATTATCAATATCAACCAACCTACGATATAAATAGGATTCATTTTTAGAAAACTATAAATTTCTAGAGATTTCTCAGTCGCGAATTCTATACCTAATCGATATAATGCCACAGTTAATCCCGCAAACAATCCCACAAGAATTCCCTTAAAGGTAACACTCCATTTCAACTTATTTAAATCCGAATAGATTTTAGAAACATTTGATTCACTCATTCTATCACTCCTAATTAACTCTTATATTTTACGCCTGTTTTAATAAATATCAAACAAACGTATTTTTTAAATCAAGAAAATAGATTATGAATTCCACAATCTACTTTTGGTTGGCTTCACAAATGCAATTTCTACCTGCTGATTTAGCATTATATAATGCTTCATCAACATATTGAATTGCACTTTCCAAACTATCTACACTAAACAATTGATCATACCATAACCCAAAACTTACAGTTACATACCCAATATCTAAATCATCTCGAGGAATACGCAATTCACGAATGCTCTCCATCAACTCATTCGCAATTTGACTAGCGTCTAGTGACTCATCAGCAACCTTAATAATTAAGAATTCCTCACCACCATAGCGAATTGCATTCGCATCATGTGTTTCACAAAAGTATTTAATTAATTTCGCTATACTTTTTATACACTCATCTCCTTGTAAGTGACCATAGTTATCATTATATTGTTTAAAGAAATCAATATCCATTAAGATACATAACGAATGAGAATCTTTGTTTATATATTTTTTAAACATAGGATATACAGTTTGATGTAAATAATGACGATTATTTAATCCAGTTAACTGATCTACATGAGCGATTTCTTCTAATTTCTCATTGGAAATCTTGATTTCTTTATATTGATTTTCAATAATCTGACGATCTAGAAATTCAATGACCAAACTTCGATAGTATCGAAAAGAGATGAATATGGATAGAACTGTTACAAAAATACTATTGATCGCAATCCCAAATAAACTACCTTGAATACCTATGGATAGCACAATCACCATTAAGATAATCCATGTACTACCAAAGATAACGATGCTTTCAAGGGGCGCCAGTAACAACACAGCTGCCATCGTAGGTAAAAGATAACTAAATACTGACAAATCGTTGCCTTTCATTTGATCTAATGCCGTAATCCCCATTAACCACATGCAAATTAAGAAACAGTAAATCCTTCTTAACCAAATCAATTTATTATATTCTTTTTTACGATATGCACTTGTATAAAGAAACGACATTAAGACTGTCGCTATCAATAAATAAATATAAAGCGAAAAATATGTTACATTTCTCACACTTGAAAAATCTAACTTACGATTCACAAGAAACAAAAGAATCATCGCTACTTGAGTTAATGCAACAACTAAAGATATGCTTTGTTCAGTAAAATAAACTTTCGAGGGAAAATATGAATTAAATTCTTCTTTTTGTTCTTTTGTTAATATAACTATCTTTGTTTTTATAAACTCTTTAATTTTACTCATAAACTCTCCCATCATTAATAATCCGCTTATTTAGTATATCTCTTTTTATTTAATTTCTCATCATTTTACGAAATAAACTTTTTCAAGGAGTTCTTCTTTAACTTGATCAAGGATATCTTTATTAATATTTTTTGGATAATACATAATTCTTAAATCAACTGTATCTTCATCTCTTCCTTGAAAAGAAGGTTGTTTAAAACTTACATCACTCAGTGTAAAGCCTAAACGTTGATAGAAGCCAATTCTTCTTTGAGCAATATCCGTATCAATATCTTCAACCTCAAGCACTACGGTACGTTCTGCTTGTGCTAAATATTCACTCATTAATGTAGAACCCAAGCCTTTTCCACGTATTTCAGGATTTACGGCTAAATGTTCAAGATAAATAGCATGTTCAAGTTGCCATTCAACTAAGATTCCAACTAATACATCTTCATCCTCAATTACCATAGCATTAAAGTAAGGTAAATCCATCAATACGAATTGCTCTTCAAGTGTTCGATATTCAGAAAGAGGAAAAGATTTTTCAATTACCTCATACACTTTATTAAATTCATTTTTACATACTTTTCTAAAACTGATTGTCATAATTACCTCCATATAACATACATTCTTATTGTACCAAATATTATCATTGAACTCAAAGTAGTAATCACTATGCGTGAAACCAGCAAAACCCAGTGCTATATTAGAATTAGAAGAAGAATTATCTTCTTAAGGAGTTTATATGATTAATAAAGTAAGAATTATGATTTATGGAAATAATATCGAATTATTAACGGAATTCTGGAAATTTCATTTTAATGCCGATGTGATAGAATCAAATGATTTACCTGATGGTACTGTAAACAAAGTAATATCAATATCACCTAACATTGAAATTTCTTTATTTAATAAGGAATTCATTAAAAAATACTCACCAGAAGTCAGTGATTCAGTTCCATCATTAATGTTTTCAACTAATGAGTTTGATGAATTGCATAATCGTATCAAATCAGCAAGTGATGTTATGCAAATAAATGGTATCCCTTGTTTTAATTTTTCTGATCCAGAAGGCAACTATTTTGTAGTAACAAAAGGATAAATAGTATAAACTGATTCAAAATCAATAAAGGTATGAGCCATATTCAAATGACACATACCTTTTTATGTTAAATAAATCATTATGCATTATTTCATTTTTTTGAGCTGAGTTAATTGTCCAATAAAATCATTGTCATTTTCTTCTTGTGTTTTTGTTGGATCAGATTCATTGTATCTATCGCAGGGAAGATTATCACATTTTCCACAATGTTTAAATTTCATACGATTTACACAACAGTCATATATCTCACAAATTTCCTCGCCTGTATATTCTAACCAAAAAACTCGTCCCTTAACTTCAGGACATCCTTTACAATCATTTGGATAATATTGACAATTTGAACAAATAACACCACAACAACTAATTACTTGAACCATATAATTTTCTCCATTAAATTTATATTTATTTTATTTTTTCAAGCTTCACAATATTTTCAACATGGCATGAGAGGATAGCAAGTACGTCATATCTGACCTCTCGATTATAGGAACATATCTACTGACTTTTTCACCCTAACAGTTGTCGTGAATATATCCATTATCTAGTCCTCAAAATCATCTTCTGTTATCAACACTGCCGGAACATACTCACATTCAGGAACCATGCGTTTTTTGATTTGAAAACAATCCTTAAACTCATCTCTGGCAGAAAGAATGTCTTCTTGAATTTAGTTTTATCAGAATATGTAATAATGAATTCAATCTCACCTATATCCGGGCAGAACATATCTATGTCATGATTTACAATTACAGGCATGACCTCAACCAAATCGGCATACAGCTTTTTAAATATTGGACTGGTAGTTTTATATGACCACTTCCTTGAAGGATTTATTTCTGTTTCAAGCATAGGATGATATTCGCATGCTATGCTATGCTCTCCCCTGTTACTGTAACCTTATCAGAGTAAGCCTCATCCACACAACAATATCCTGACGCACCCTTGATGACTATTTAGGAAATTTCAATCATAATCACACCGACTTTACTTATTATTCTTTACAGTGTGCTTTGCTTTTAATTCCTTAATCTCATTTATAAGTATCAGACCTATAGACATATGTTGATATCTACCACTATAATGCACACCCGTTCTTCACTCATTATTACATCATTTTTTTGGATTTATTTTTCCTTTTGTTACTATTGTAAGTGCAGTACCTCCAATAAAAACTGCTATACCTAATGCTGTTTTTCCTGCATCTTTAATTCGTTTAACGTGCTCATTTCTGCAATTTTCACAATATTTATGTTTATACCCCCCTGAGAGATGTCTTTGGCATTTCTTATTTTTACATTTCTTCTCCATCTTCTTCGCCTCCTAAAAGTTTTTGTTCTTCATCAAAAGGTAATGCCTGAATTTTCTTTTCAATATCCGGTAGCGTTTTCGACCAATAGTTCTCTGGTGATGGATCTATTGAATCCAACCGTTCTACCAATCCCTTGGTTTCAAGATACGTTTTTTGTATATACCCTGCATAATACTGAAGGCTGAGCCGTGCCGCTTCAGTTTCTCCCATTTCCTGATAAGCAATTGCCTCAGATAACGAAACCATATTTACTGCATATAGGCTTTCTCGAATTTCATTTATTCTCGAATTTACTTTATCAGGATCAGCTCCAGAGATGAATTTCCCTAAAAATGATTCAGGCTGATTCTTTATAAATGTCAGATTAGCATTTTGACTTTGCATTAAAAGATTTCTACTATCTTCTGCATCAGAAACAATACGCAATAAAGCCATTGCTTTTAGTTCTGGATTTTTTATTGCCATTGCTTGCAATAATTTCTGTTGGCAACTATATGCTGTAGACAATCTATCATATTCTTGCCCTAGTCGAACTTCTTCAACTGCAACCTGTATAAATTGAATCTGCTCTGCTATTTGAGCCATCTGCATTTGAGTTGCGTAACTTGTCATTGCCTGAGATATTTCTGGTGCAACCTTTACACTCTCCAGTGAAACCGTAGATACTATTCTATTAGTTTTCGGATTCACAAGGTTTGCCATTAAGGAACCATCTTTTTTTGTCATCAACTTTAGAACCCCTTGAGCTATTCGAGACTTCTGCTCATCTGACAAAATAGCTTGCAACGTTTCGTCCGGGATACTCGCCTTTACTACATTTATAAACGCTGGTGCAGAATAGAGCATCTTTTCAATTTTACTTAATGTGACCTTTGCACTTTTGAGCAAAGGTTTGGCAACTTCGGGTACAGAAGAAAAATATCCATCTACATCAGCACAATAGTCTGAAGCTTCAATTATCTCAATATCATCTGGAGAAATATAAACTGTGTTATCCATATGCACACCTACCTTTTATACAGAATTCTATAATACAGCTTGTAAATTTTGCGAATCATCATTTATATTAATATCTTCAAAAGTTCCGCCTTCAAAAGTTTTCTACGTTCATTCATAAATGTAAGAAAATTAACATAACTGTATTCCATTTGTGGAAGGTAGTTAATTGTTCTATACTGAATTTTATCACTGTCAGTCTTGTACTGGTTAGAGAACCATTTATCAAAATCTGTATTCAGTTTTTCTTCATTCAGTTGTGCCGCCAAAAGCTGCAAGTTACTGATGTCATTTACCATATTGATGTACTCGTCCAGTTTATCTTCCGACACACCCATCTTACGAAGGTATGCTTTCTTAAACTTGCTCTTCGGATACATATGGTCTTCATGGAATTTATTACTGAAATCCAATGAAGGGTATAAAAGCATAAGAGTTGATAGTGTTTCCCTTGAACCATATTCCAATTTCAACAAGTACTCATCAATATCATCTTCCGTGAACTGGATAGACTTATTTGTACCTTTGAACTTATCAATAATCTCATTAATTGGAAAATCAGTAGATACATTGTTCTTTAAAATTTCACGGATAGGTCTAATTACATTATCTGGCTGACCACTGAATGCTTTCTTCAACAATGCATGAATGAGCCACTTCTTAATTTTTGCACGGTTATCCTTTGTAGTACTTGAATCTACAAAATTATCTGGCATTCCTATTTTGAGTAGATAATATGCAATCGGAATAAGGGCATTATTAGAACTCAATGTTTCGCCAGAATAACCAAATGATGACACTAGGTTAACTGACTGCTTGATTGCCTTTTTGATGTTATCCCAATTATCTTCAATCTTCATCATGTTAGGCTTATTGAAATTATCAACTTTAAATGCTATGTCAGAAAAATCTGTAAGTACAAGTGCAGTTTTCAAAACGAAATCCTTATTAATTCTGAAACCACCACCAATTGAATTTACATCATCAACAAACTCTGTAATTTCTTCTCTTGCATCGTGAGTTTGCCATTGTGCAGATGCAATCGAAAGTAGAAGGTCTGAGTATGTTAGTACTGTACCACCACTATTTACGCGGATAAAGATATTCAATACCTTATCCAGTTCGGTTGATTTTTCTTTGTAATAACTCAGGGTAAGAGATGTATGAATCACTTTATGTAGTTGTGAAAGAGTGTTTGTAGCAAACTTGGCCTGTTCCCTTGAATATTGATGGGTTTCGGAATAACTAATGTTATCAGTAACATAAGTGGCCACATCTCCCAAGTCTTGCATATCAAGAATATTACCAACTTCAAACCAGTATTCATCATCTGTGTTTTTTACATCATTGCATATCAAGAATTGGAAATCATATTTATTATTGCTATCCTTTGCCCTTGAAATCAAATTCAAATATAACTTTCTAACAGGATAGGCATTATCATTTTTCTTTTGTTTGTATTTCAATCTATATGCATAAGAACCCTTTAATCCAATATAAATTGAAGTCAAACGTTGCTGTCCATCAAGAACAGCCGTCACACCATCAGCTCCCTTGAGGTCTGCTTTTTTGTTATGAATTGATATCTTTTCATGGTAATTTTTCAGAAACTCATAAAAATCATAATCACCAAGTTTATCTTTACTAATTTCCCAGAAAAGAAAAGCCCCAATTGGGTAATCTTGCATCAAGCTATCAAAGAGAGTTTCAATTTGTGTAGTCTCCCACACATATTCTCGTTGAATCGAAGGTAGTACATATTTGTTGTTAGAAATATCTCTCATAACCTCCGCTATAGTTAATGGTGTTTCGTAAGCCATTTTTATTCCTCCATCATCTGCATAAATGTCTTGTTTATCATATTCCATCTGCGTTTGTTTTCTCTGCATTTTTCGAAATAATTTCAGTTTTGAGCTTCTCGTAAATTATCTTTCTAATGGTTTCTCTTGCTGTAACTTCTAAATCACCAAAACGAATCGTTCTATTCACATCTCGATATGCTCTTCGACTTGCAGCTTCATATGGATTTGTGTATGCTCCAAAGCATAAAGCTTTCAAAAATTCCAATATGTCTGAATCTACTTGTTTTCATTCTGTCAACTCAACCCTACGGCATTTTGACTGTGATATGTTTGGTCATTGCCTAAGCCCAAAAAATCCGAGAACCTGAGTTTAAACTCTAACTTTCGGAAATCCCTTTATTTCAAGCTTTTTTCGGCGTTTACTTCTGAACCCTTGACATCAATACTACCGTCTCAACATG
>NZ_JAVWNC010000047.1:0-17425 GCF_036637135.1 Anaerorhabdus sp.
TTTCCTTCTGTTGAAAGACGTAACATGATTTCTCCCATTGTTATGATTTTCATAAATATTATCTCCTAACTAAATGGACTTTGAATCCATTTATCTCTTCTTTAATATAAATAAATTTCAATTCTCCAGCTTCATCAAATTCCGCTGTTGTTTCATCAAATACAAATCCTTTAGCTTCAAAATAGTGTCTTGCTCTTTCTACGTTATAAGCACCAATTGCTAAATGTCCGTGAGTCCCTACACCATTGTTCATTACTTCAATAGATTCACTTCCAAAATATCCTTTTGTTGTTTCTCTCACATTTCCTCCAAATAAAGTCGCAAATTGAGTTGCTACTTCTTTTGAAGTTGTTGGATTTGCATTAACTGCAACGTGTTGTAACTTCAACCCTAACATTGATTTAACAGCTTCTTCCGTCAAAGTCTTAATTTTCTCAAAGTCTTTTTCTTTAATTGCTTTTGCATCAATCATCCAAGTTCCACCGCACGCAACAATCTTTTCATATTGCATATAGTCTTTGATATTATCCGCATTGATTCCGCCTGTTGGCATAAAGTTTACTTTTGTATAAGGCGCTGCCAAAGCCTTTATCATTTTTAATCCACCTAATTGTTCAGCTGGAAAGAATTTTACAGTTGTAAGTCCTAGCTCCAATGCGCTTTCAATATCACTTGCACATGAACATCCTGGTAATACTGGAATGTTTTTTTCTTGGCAATACATGACAATGTTTGGATTTAATCCCGGTGCTACGACAAACTTTGCACCCGCTTCAATCGCATCATCTACTTGTTGCTTTGTTAATACCGTTCCTGCACCTACTAACATCTGAGGACATTCTGTTGTGATGATTTTCATCGCATCTTTTGCAAGTTCAGTTCTAAACGTAATCTCTGCAACAGGTAAGCCACCTTCGCATAATGCTTTTGCTAAAGGTAATGCATCATTTAAATCATCAATTTTTATTACTGGTACCAACCCTATTTTCTTTATTTCTTTTAGTATTGTCATTTGATTACCTACTTAGGTTGTTTCCCTAGATAAGCTAGAATTCCACCATCTACATACAACACATGTCCATTTACAAAGTCAGAAGCTTCTGAAGCTAAGAACACAGTAGGTCCAACCAAATCTTCAGCTTCTCCCCAACGTTCTGCAGGAGTCTTTGATAGAATAAATTGATCAAATGGATGACGACTTCCATCTGCTTGTCTTTCTCTTAATGGGTTTGTCATTGGTGTTGCAATATATCCTGGCCCGATACCATTACATTGAATATTGTATTCACCATATTCTGATGCAATGTTACGCGTCAACATCTTAAGTCCACCTTTTGCGGCTGCATATGCACTAACAGTTTCTCTACCTAATTCAGACATCATTGAACAAACATTAATAATTTTTCCACTGCGACGTTCCATCATTCCTGGAAGTACAGCTTTTGATACGATAAATGGTGCAGTTAAATCTACATCTATTACTTTTCTAAAATCATCACTTGCCATTTCATGCATTGATACACGTTTAATAATTCCTGCATTGTTCACAAGGATATCTACTTTGCCAAATTCTTTTTCAATTTCCTTAATCATTTCAATTACTTTTTCTTCGTTTGTCACATCACATACATAACCTTTTGCTTCTATGCCTTTTTTCTTGTATTCCACAATGCCTTTATCTACTGTTTCTTGATTAATATCGTTAAAAACAACTTTTGCCCCTGCTTCGCCTAATCCTTTTGCTAATGCAAATCCAATTCCACTTGATGCTCCTGTCACTAATGCTACTTTACCTTCTAAACTAAACTTATTCATTTTCTTTCCTCCTAAAGGGTTACACCTTTTTTGAATATAGCCATATCGCGATAACCATCTGCTTCTGATTTTATTTTTTCACCATTCGCAACTTTGATTACCTTTTCAAACAAATCAATTCCACATTCGCTCAATGTTTTTTCTTTTAATGAAACACCTGTATCAAAATCAATCCAGTTATTTTTCTTTTTAAAAAGTGGTGTATTACTTGAAATCTTAATTGTAGGTACAGGACATGCAAATGGTGTTCCTCTACCTGTAGTAAATAATACAATTTGTGCCCCCGCTGCTGCCAAAGCTGTTGATGCAACTAAATCATTCCCCGGCGATTCTAACAAGTTCAATCCACATTGATTTACTTTGTCACCATAACGTAATACATCGACAACTGTTGCTGTTCCTGATTTTTGCGTGCACCCCAATGACTTATCTTCTAACGTTGTAATTCCACCAGCTTTATTTCCTGGAGATGGATTCTCATATACTGGTGAATTATTTTGCACAAAATACTCTTTAAATCCATTTATTAATGCTACTAATTTTTCAAATGTTGGTTTGTCTTTACAACGATTCATTAAACTTTGTTCAGCACCAAACATTTCTGGTACCTCTGTAAGAATTGTTGAACCCCCTTGTTTCACTAATAAATCCGAAAATATTCCAACTGTTGGATTTGCTGTTATACCGGATAACCCATCAGATCCTCCACACTTTAAACCTACAATTAGTTTTGATAAAGGTTGTTCTGTTCGCTGACTTTGCTTTGCACTTTCAACTAATTCCTTTAGAATGCACAATCCTGTTTCAATTTCATCTTCTACATTTTGGCAGATCATTGTCCTCATTTTATTTCTATCTTTTTCATCTACAAATTGAAGAATTTCTGCCACTCCGCTATTTTCGCAACCTAACCCTACAAGTAACACATATGCAGCATTGGGATGTGACGCAATATCCGCTAATATTTTCCTTGTGTTATCTTGATCATCGCCCACTTGCGAACAACCGTAAGGATGATTATATGCTACTATCGCATCAATATTATCCGTTAATAATGTTTGAGCTTTTGTTTCTATTTCTTTTACAATTCCATTGACACATCCAACAGTAGGTAATATCCAAATTTCATTTCTTATCCCTACTTTTCCACTACTTCTAATGTATCCTTTAAATGTTTTTGTTTCTTTTTTATCTTGCGTATTCAACATTGGATTATAGAAGTATTCTTCATGCTCATTCAATGCAGTTTTACAATTGTGTGTATGGACCCACTCACCTTTTTGTATAGTCTTTGTTGCAACACCAATCACTTCACCATACTTTATAATTTTTTCATTCTCTTCTATTGTTTGACACGCAACCTTGTGACCAAATGATACATCTTGTAATACTTTTATTGAATGCGTATCTACATCAATTAACTCATTCTTTTTTATATTTTCTAGTATTACGATTACATTATCAGCATCATTAATTTTTATGAATTTTTTATCCATAAAGATGTTCCTCTTTAATACACTGTGCTATACCCTTAATTTTTATATCTGTAATATACTTACTTATTTTCATAATACTTTCTTCTTTTAACTCAACATCGCTAAATAAATTCGTTTTATTGAAAAAACGTTGAACTAATTCTAGATTATCTACATCTTTATTTTCATAGAAGAAATTCAAAATATCTTCATCATCTTGAATTCTATATTCATGCTCATTTCTTATTCCTACTAAGTATCCCATTTCTTTTCTTATACCTTGATAAAAACACAATAGCGCAGCTAATGAAAAGGTTAAGTTACTTGGTAGTTCATGATTCATTTCAATATAGCGTTTAACACTTGGATAACATCTAGCTTTCCACTTCGATACTGAATTCAAAGATATAGACAATAATTCATGACGTATGAATGGATTCTTAAATCTGCTTTCTACTTGATTCGCAAAATTCAACAGATCTTCTTTTGGTAAATCTAGTGTTGGAATAATTTCTTCATAAATTGTCTTATTCATAAAACCAAAAGTAACTGGATCATTCATTGATTCTAAAACTGTATCATTCCCTGATAAAAAACTCGCAAGAGAAAAAGAAGTATGTGCTCCATTTAATATTCTTACTTTTCTTTGTTTATAAGGTTTGTGATTATCAGTAAATATGACACTCATACCTTTTTTATTCTCTAATGCTTTATCTAATGGAAATTCATCATTGATTGGTTTGTCACTTTCAATTACCCATAGTGCGAATGGTTCTGCAGTGACCATCAACTCATCTTGTACACCCTCTTGTTCCCAAATTTCTTCAATTTCATTTTTTGGATATCCAGTTACTATTCTATCTACCAATGTATTCGCAAAAATACACGATTCTTTTACCCAATCTTTAAATTCTGATTTTAGATTCCATCTATCCATTGTTTCATAGACACACTTCTTAAGCTCATCGCCATTATTATCTATCAGTTCCACGGGCAACATAATCAATCCTTTTGTAGAATCATAATTAAATGTTTCTGCACGTTCATAAAGAAATTGTGTTAGTTTAGCTGGATAACTTTTTGCAGGTTTATCTTCAAATTTATCTGTTTCATCGCATTTAATTCCTGCTTCAGTTGTATTTGAGACAATGTATTTTACTGTTTCTATTCTGGCAAGTGAAAGATATGCCTCGTAATCGGTTGTACAATCACAAATTGAATCTACACTTGTAATCATTCTCTTTTCCACATACTCTTCATTATCTACTAATCCTCTTAATAGAACTGAATATTGGCATTCCTGTTTTGTAAATAAATCTATATTTCCATAAGATATTGGTTTAACAATCGCAATTGAACCATCAAATACATTTTCTTCATTCGCAATATCAACCATATAGTCAACAAAGGCACGAAGAAAGTTTCCTTCCCCAAATTGCACGATTTTTACTGGTCTTTTCTTTGCATGAGTATAACACCTATTCATTATTTCCATAGTAAAACCCTCCTACAGTATGAATTATAGGATTATAACCGCATTTATGCCTATCTACATGAGTACTTTAAAACCGGTAATTTTGTGTTTATTTACGACTTAAATACTCTTTACAACTAGCACATAGATGATAAAGGAAATCAAACATATGATTCATATTAATATCTTTCGCCCTTATTTGTATATTACAGTACTCACCCCAGAATAATTTGAACTGTTCTGAATTTTGAATCTTTTCAATATTTTCTATCGATTTATAAATTGTATCTACAGTTCCTCTTGATTTGGATACTTTGATAATTGTTTCAAAAAGTAACTCTTTATTGTATTCATAACCTATTTTCTCAATCATATATAAATCAAAATAATCTCTCATTCGTCCGTTATATTCACCTCTGCTTAGAACTGTTTCAAGTTTTTCTGCAATTATATTTTCTATAGCATATGATTTTACATTTATATATTCTTCACTAAAGTTTGACTTAATTGGATATTCTATTGCATCTGGATAAACTAGTGTTCCATTTGTGACATCTAGTTTCAAATCAAAAGTAACGGTATCATAAATTGCCTTGAGTGATATTTGATAACTTGAACTTGCGTTCTCTTTAATATTTTTTTTAATTCTTTGTATAGTAAAGAATATCGGGATTCCAATGTTTATTTCATTAACTTCATTCATTATAGTTGTTATCTCATCTATACTATAATCAATTGATTTCCAAGTAAGATCAATATCTCTTGTTGATCTAGTATCAACTCCTATTATGCTACTCATAATAAACCCACCCTTAAAAATAAAGTTTTCTCTATACTTTGATTTTGATATTTTCTTTGCAAAACATTCTAGCAAGAATATTTGTTGCAATTCATGTGGGGTAACGCCTAATTGTGTTGATTTTCTTTTAATATACTGTTTCCATGAATCAACATTTTTAAATTCCATTTATCTTTCTTGAATAACTCGAAGGTAAGATTTTAACTTTTTTTCAATGCCCATGATTTTAGCGTATTTAATTGCTCTTGTTAGATTCTTCTTATTATTATCTGCATAATAAAGTATTGCTTGGCTAAAGATTTGACTTTCTATTCTATTTTCATTTTTAATTACATCACAGATCGTTTTATCAATGTTATAAACCCTAATAACATTACCAAAAGGACTAACTATTTCTTCAATACCTAGCGAATAAATTTCATTTTTTGAATAGTATGCTTTAAATTGTTTATTTGATTTCATATTATATCCGGTAGGGACTGTTACAGAATACTTCGAGAATGCCACATCAGTTAAACTATGAAGGTATAGTGCTGTCTCATTGGAAAAAATAAAAGAAGGATGCCTTCGTTGTATTTCAAAATAATCTTCTGGTGCTGTGCCTTCTAAACTATAAGATCCTACTCCCCACCTAATTATCAAACCTTTATCTACAGCTTGCTTCAGTGTGGAACGCGAAAAGCCCTCACCTATAACATCTTGTGCGCTAAATACTTTCTTTTTCTTTGCATAGTCTATTAAGTTATTTATCTTACTCATAATTACCTCGTTGTATATATTTACTTAAATTATAACAACTTAAGTCTTTTTATACAAATTTACATTTAACTTTTTTCATTAATATTTGTAATTATCGAATTATATCCTCCTCAATCAATACTATGCATTATTTAATGAATCCCTAGTTCTTATCTTACCCGCAAATGAAAAAAGCACTACATTAATTTGATAAACATTAATGCGTGCCTTTATTTACTATTCGTGACCTACTACTTTTGTTTCTCCAAAGAAGTATCTGTTATCAGAACCAATAACTTTGATATAACTCTTAACGAATTCTTTCATAGCTTGCTCAGCTGTTATACATAATTCTAAGTAATCAGCTTTAGGATTTTCTTCTACTTTTTTGAACATTGCTTCTTGAGCAACATTGAATGCATCTGTACAAACATTGATTTTGTTGATACCGCAAGCAACTGCTTTACGAATATTTTCTTCACCAGAACCTGAACCACCATGTAATACTAATGGCATATCTAATGTTTTCTTAAGAAGTGCAAGTCTTTCGAAATCTAGTGTTGGTACAAATCCTTTTGGATAGTTACCATGTGCTGTTCCAACAGCAACTGCTAATGCGTCGACTCCAGTTTCTTCTACAAATTTCTTAGCTTGTTGAGGATCTGTATATAAATCACCTTTGTCGTTATCACCTTCAGCTGCTTGTCCTACATGTCCAAGTTCTGCTTCAACACAAATATTATGTGGATGAGCTAACTTAACAATAGTAGAAGTTCTTTTAACATTTTCTTCATATGGAAGAGATGATGCGTCTATCATAACGCTTGAGAAACCATTTTGTATGCAGTCAATAATGAAATCTAAATCTTGACCGTGGTCATGATTAAGAGCCACTGGTACTCTTGCTTCTTCAGCAAGTTTTTTAATTAACGGAACCATAACATTAGCATGTGCATGCTTTCTCATTTGTCCCATACCAATATTTACAATAATTGGTGAGCGCATTTCTTCAGCTGCAGTAATAACCGCACGAGCCATTTCCATATTAATGCTATTTACTGCCATTACAGCGTAATTATTTTTATGAGCATCTTGTAAGATGTCTGTCATTGATACATACATATTTTATTCCTCTTTCTATTACAACTAGATATTAATATCTAAGTCTACAATTTCTTCTTCGATTTCAGCGCCTTCAATTGAAGGTTTTTTAATTAATGAATATACAACTCCTGTTGCAATTGAACCAACTACTAACGCAACAACTGCCCATAAAGGATTAGTCATCATAGGGAATACGAATACTCCACCATGACCTGCCATAGATTCAACGCCCATTGCTACCGCGATACCACCTGCTAATGCAGAACCAATCATTGATGCTGGAATGAAACGTGCTGGATCTGCTGCTGCGAATGGAAGAACACCTTCAGTAATGAAGCATAATCCCATTGGGAATGCTGTTTTAGCTGTTTCTTTTTCTACATTAGAGAATTTTTTAGGAGTAATTAGTGTTGAAATAAATACACCTACTGGAGGAGTCATACCACCAATAATCTTAGCTGACATTGGTCCATAGATTCCATCTGCTCCTAATGCGTTTGCTGCCATTGATGCTGTTTTATTAACTGGACCACCCATGTCAAATCCCATACCTGCTCCAATTACTGCTCCGATAATAAATTTAGAACCACCATTTAAACTCATGATCCATTGTTGTAATGCTGTCATTGCAATTGAGAATGGTGTATTAATTACAACGAAGTAAATAATTCCACACACTAATGTTGCGATTACTGGAATGATCATAACTGGCATTAAACCAACCATCCACTTTGGAAGCTTCCAAGTTTTCATCCAGTTAATGAAGTAACCAATAACGAATGCCATAACAAGTCCACCTAAGAAACCTGCTTTACCTGTATTAGCTGCGAAACCAATAATGAAACCTGGAACAATACCTGGACGTTCAGCGATTGAGTATGCAACCCCTGCTGTCATAACTGCAACCGCAAATCCCATTGCTTGAGAAGATAACCAGTTAATTGCCCAGAAGAAATGATCTGGATTTAATAGATTTAAAGCTGAGAAGATTGTTGCTCCTGCTTCTGGTCCCATATTACCGATATCATAGTTATATGCTTTTGCGATAGCTCCTAGGATTCCTCCAACAACTACCATTGGAATCATATAAGAGATACCCGTCATCATATGTTTTTTAAGATTTAAATTTTTCATAATAACTTACCCCTTTTCTTTTTTATTTGTTTTCTAATTTTTTTTCAATTGTTGCAATTAAGCTTTTTGGATTTTTCATTGCCACATGGATAGGAATATCAACTACTGGTTTTCCTTCGAATCGATCCATGCCCCCAACTGCGATATCGTGTGCAACGATAACAACATCTGCTTCACTAATTTCTTCTGGAGTTAATTTGTTTTGTGCCCCAATTGTTCCTTGTGTTTCAATTTTGCATTGGTGTCCCGCTTCAACCGCTGCATTTTGAATTTTTTCAGCAACTATGTAAGTGTGAGCAATTCCTGCTGTACATGCTGTAATACCTACTATTTTCATTCTTTCACCTCAACTTTCTTTCTTTTTGTTAGCTAAGCTTGATAATAAATTAACATGATTCTGTTCTTTGATTCTAATAACATAGGGAACTATAAACCGGTAATTTTTAGTTAATTAGTCACAAAGAAGATTTACTAATTCATCTTTTGTTGTTACTTTTTGTAGTTTTTCAACTCTTGTATCGTTTCCTAACTTCCCAGCCAATTCAGCTAATAACATCATGTGATTCTTTGCAAAATCATTATCATTACTTACACAAAATAAGAAGAAAAGATTTACAGGTTCTTCATCATAACTTTCCCATTCAACTTCATGTTTAGTTCTACCAATAGCGATACCAATCTTGTTAACCGCATCACTTTTACCATGAGGAATAGCAATATGATTACCCATTCCTGTCACACCTTCTGCTTCACGAACATAAATATCTTTTACAAATTGATCAATATCAGAGATGTAATTTTCTTTTAATAATTTTCCACTTAGTTCTTTTAGGATTTCATCCTTAGTTGTACCTTTTAAATCTAAATCAATAATGTTTTCATTTAAAATTTCTTTTAGTGCCATATATTTTCTCCTCTATCTATTTGACTAAAAATTTGTAAAATTCAACTGGTGAATCAAAGCTTCTTAAAACATTGACTTCTTTATCTGTATTCACCAGGTTAATGTATTGCTTATAAAACAATTGTGTTCTTTTTATTTCGTATTCATTTGTCATCTTTACAACAAGTAGGAAGATAACATCAACTTGTTCTGTATCCCACATGATAGGTTCCTTTAATGTTGCTATCACAATCTTAGCTTCATTAATTTCATTTTGATCTCCATGTGGTATAGCAACCATGTTTCCTATTGATGTAGGTGTTGCGTATTCACGGTCCATGACTGTTTGATAATATTTTTTCGTAACAAATCCTTTTTTAACTAAATTGTCACACAAGAACTTCAATAACTTTGATTTATCATTGATATCTAAATGTGTATAAATTAATTCTGGATCAAACAAAGAATGGCAGATCAAATCAAATTTCCCGACGATTAGATTTTGATCTCGTTTTAAATTGTCTATCGCATATCTAATTTTTTTAATTGAACTATCCGATAATAATTCATCGATTTCAACTACACGATTGTCTTTGTTTAAAATTAATTGTGTTGTGATAATTAAATCTGTATTCCTATAATTTTCTATTTTAAAATCATGTACACTTACTACTTTAATTGCTGATATTTGTACAAATGCTCGTTTGATTTTATCGCACAACATTTGATTAACTCCCATTGATGTTCTTGTAACAAGAACAATCTCTACAGGCTTTTCATTTCTCTCTAGTGCTGATTGAATGTATAACGTGATATAGCTTAATTCATCTTCAGTTACTCTCAAATCAAAATGTTCTTCAAATAATACTGATATTAACCACGATACTCTAAACGCGTGTTTAAATTCGTTTTTTATATATCCTTTTAAAGTATTTGTTTGACTTCTTTCATACCGCAATCTAAAGATTGCAGGTTTTATATGCATTAGTAATCCATGGAATAAAACATCATCATGTGTTAGATCTCGATTCAATACTTCAGATACAACCTTAATAATTTTTCTAACAAAATCTTGTAGCGTTTCATCATACCTTCGTATGATATCTTCTGCAGCGACATTGTATCCTGGATCAATCATCTTTGAACAAAGTATAGGTATTGATAAGAATCCAATTTCATAAGCATTGATTTTAGAATTAAATTCTATTTCTGCTTTTTTAAGAATGGCTTCAGCAAAACTATACTCATTATAAGCTTGCAACATTCTTAACTCGTTTATTGGTATTTCCACATGGAACTTATCATTCACATTGGGTCGCGTTATACTCATACATAAAAATGAATAAATTTCATTAAATGATTCTTCCGCAAATTCAATACCCCATTCTTTTTCTGTAACAAGTATGCACTTCTTTACTTTTTCTAAATCAAGTCCTGGCATGAAATATCTAAGACGATCATCAATTGATTCATCTGATGTTAGCTTGATTAAAAAATGTTTTAAAGCTATACGATATTGTGACTCATTGCATTTTAATTCAAAGCCTTTGTTTCTAACAATCTTAAGTTGAATGTCGAATAAATTTAGCCAATCCTTACAATCATTTATAATCTTCAAAGTTGTTGGTATGCTTAGAAACATTTCTTCTGAAAGTTTATTTGTCGTCAACCGATTATTCTTTGAAAATGAAAGTATATATTTCAACGCCGTAAACATTCTAGATTGATCACTGTGTAAATGTTCAAATGAATTTCGATTTATTAGAAGCCTTTGAATTTGAAGTTTTTGCTCATCAGTTGCATCGAGCCAAATACCGATTCTCCTCTTTTTACAAATAATACCTAACTTATTTTCTGTAAGTATATTATTTATACTCTCGATTTTTGTCCGGATTGTTTTTTCTGATAAGCCTACTTCTTCCGCTAATTGTTCAGTTGTAACCATATCAGCAGATTCGATTAAGCTCTTCAATATCACTTGAGTGTAATACATAGATTTCTTATCGTTCATAGGTATATCATTTCCTTTCAAGTGTAGAATACCATTACTGTACATTAGGTATCATAAATTAATTGTAAGATATAAACGGTAATTTTTTATGTATTAAATAAATTAATTTTTTTGTTGCATCAAAACATTATCAAGTTACTCAATACATTATCATTTTTGTATTGACAATCCAACTTTTTATAGTAGATTAAGATTAAGTAATAAAAAAGACGTATTACTCATAAAAGAGATTTACGCCTACTTTGTTACATTGATTTATAAATTTATCATTTGGTTTTTGATCTAGAACTACTCCCGATATGTTTTCTAAATCTGCAAAATGATAAAATCCTTTGTTTAAAAGTTTCGAATGATCCGCAAGGATGTATACCTTTTCAGAGCATTGAATCATATGTTCTTTGATTTTACCCTCTTCGATATCGGTATTTGTTAATCCTTCATTCGATAAACCTACAGTTGCGATAAACGCTATATTACAATGATAACTGTTATCTGTTATATCGATGGCAAAGCTAAGCGTATCCGCCTTCAATAACCCGCCTAAACAGATGCATTTAAGATTTTGTAGTTTAGCCACCATATTCACTACCAATAAACTATGTGTTATGACCGTTACATTCTTATGATGGTTTAAGTAAGGTACGATTTGGCAAGCTGTAGTACCAGAATCAATAAAAATGACACTGTTATTTTCAACAAGTCTAGCGGCTATTTGAGCAACATATTTTTTCTCTTTTAGATTTAGCATTTCACGATTCTCTATCGCTTGAACGCTATTTAAAAGAGATTTATCTTTGTACACAACGCCACCATAGACTTTATCTATCCTGTCATTATCTTCAAGTATTTTTAAATCTCTACGCAAAGTTTGAAGTGAGATATTAAACTCATTGCACAATTCTTCATTACTCACTGTACCTATTAGTTTGATATAATCTTCTAATTTTTGTAATCTAGTTATTTTCATAAGTATCACCTCTATCATTATACCAACTTTACCAATAAATATTTAGTTATTTTAGAAAAGAGGAAAACAATGAATAAATTATATGAAACAACAAGTAAATATCCAATGACAGAGATATGGAATGACTCTTGCTCTGTCAGCGAATTAAAATATTGTATTGAAAATGGAGGTGTTGGTGCAACAACTAATCCTGTAATTGTTTTGAATGTCTTAAAGAAAGAATTACCTCATTGGGAAGAGCAAATCAAGGAATTGATTATCAATAATCCTTTTGCAACAGAGGATGAAATTGCCTGGGATATGATAAAGATATTAGGTAAAACCGCAAGTAAAGAATTACTTCCAATCTTTCAAAAAACAGATGGTAAACAAGGACGTATTTCTTTCCAAACAAATGCAAAATATTACAGAAGCAAAGACTACATGTTAAATCATGCTATTGAATTAGCAAGTAGTGTAGAAAATAGTCAAATCAAAGCACCTACATCAAAAGCAGGTGTTGAAGCTTTTGAAGAAATGACTTATCAAGGTATCAGTATCAATGCAACTGTATCATTCACTGTTGCACAGGCTATTGCGGTTGCAGAAGCTGTAGAACGTGGATTAAATCGCCGAATAAAAGAAGGTCTTCCTGTCGAAAATATGAATCCTGTATGCACCATCATGGCAGGTCGTGTAGATGATTATCTCAAGAAACATTGTAAGGAAGCGGGTATACTTGTAGAACCTGAAATTCTTGAATGGGCTGGTGTTGCTGTTGTTAAAAATGCTTATCAAATTTACCAAGCTAAAGGATATCGTACAACACTGCTTGTCGCTGCATATCGCAATCCTTATCACTGGAATCAATTCATCGGGGGTAAAATTGTATTAACAATACCTTATGATTGGCAACTAAAATACAATACATCTAACTATGAAATTAGTGCAACTATGGATACCGAAGTCAATAAGGATTACTTAGAAAAACTTCAACAACTTGATGAATTCAACAAAGCTTACCTTCCAAATGGATTGAAACCTGAAGAGTTTGAACACTATGGTGCATTCATAGATACCATGAATCAATTCTTAAGTGGATATGATGATTTATGTAAACTTATTCGTAAGTATATGGTGATTTAAATGAGCAATCAATTCTTAATGCCATCAAAAGTATATCTTGGTAAAAATGCCTTGATCGATTGCTTTAACACGATTCAAATACCAGGAAAAAAAGCACTTTTAGTAACAGATGAATCCATGGTTAAGTTTGGTTATGTTAATACATTGATCAAATTATTAGAAATAAAAAATACTAGTTACGAAATCTTTGATCAAGTAAACTTTGAACCTACTGATAATTGTGTTATGAAAGGTTTAGAACTTTATCAATCAACACAATGTGATTTCTTAATTGGGTTGGGCGGAGGTTCACCCCTTGATGCAATGAAAGCTATCGCAATGATTGCCTCATCCGATAAACCACTAACTGATTATACAAGTTCTTCATTTGAACAAACCCGTCCCAGTATGATTGCCATACCAACAACTGCAGGAACAGGATCAGAAACAACACAATTCACAATTATTACCGATACAAAACGTGATATAAAAATGCTGCTTAAAGGTTCAAAAGTATTACCTGACATTGCTATCATTGATCCTTCATTCACTTTATCAGCGCCTAGCAAAGTTACCGCATCAACTGGTATTGATGCATTATGTCACGCTGTTGAAGCTTATACATCCAAGAAAGCTCAACCCTTATCATCTCTTTATGCACTTGATGCAATTAAGAAAATATTTGTAAGCTTACCTCTTTGCTTTAGTGAACCTTCAAATATTGATGCTAGAGAACAAATGTCTATCGCTGCTTTTGAAGCTGGATGTGCATTCAACAATGCATCCGTCACATTAATACATGGTATGTCTAGACCTATAGGAGCAAACTTTCATATTCCTCATGGTCTTAGCAATGCAGTCCTAATGTATTCATGCCTAAAGTATGTCGAAAATGAAGCACAAGATAAATTCGCAACAATAGCTAGAGAAATCAACTGTACTACATCCCTAAATGATAGGGAAGCCTGTATGGATTTCTTCAATGCATTGAATAATTTACTTAAAACACTATGTATACCTGATTTAAAAGATATAATCGATGATAAAGATCAATTCAAATCACTGATTGATAAGATGTCCAAAGATGCTTATGACAGTGGTAGTCCATCTAATTCATTACGTAATATTACTGTTGAAGATATTCAAACAATCTACACCGATTTAATCAATTAGCTCTGTTTACACAGAGCTTTTATAATCTAATAATTACCGTTTTAATTTGACACTGTTCATTTATTCCATCTTATTTTATCCTTTATACTATTATTGAGGTGAATACTATGGATTGGATGATTTTTACAGGATTTTGTGGTGTTTTATTTGCTATTTTTCTATATAAATCGATTGCTGTCTACAAAATATACAACAACACTTTTTATGAAGATTTATATTCAAATTTTCTAGAATTCTATATCAAATTCAAATACAAAAAGAACTTGAGTCAAAGTTCATGGTTAAAACAAGAATTAGGAACTCATCGTATCCTATTCAATAGTTACCTAAATGAGGACAAGAAAATTCAATATTCATTTGTAACTATTTTCAGTTCCTATGGCATCCAGATTTTCTGTATCAATAATATTCACGGAAATATTTCAGGTTCTATGAATGATGCTTATTGGAAGAACGATAAATCAACATCATCTACAAGATTTCTAAACCCAACTAAAGCTTGTGATACTCACAAGAAATACATTGAAGATCTTGTTATTGGCAATATGCCAATCACTACTTTTATTTTATTTCCAAATGATTCAAATGTAAGTAAGATTAAAAGTAATTATTCTACATGTTTATACAAAGAATTCATTCAACTTATTAAGAATAGTAATGCATCTATTAGTAATGAAGTCATACTTTCAGAATTTCAAAAATGCATAGGGAGATAAAACATGAAATCATTTAAACTCTACAATGGAGTTGATATCCCTTGTATCGGTTATGGTACTTATAGAACACCTAACACTGATGAAGGATACCAAGTAATTAAAGAAGCTATTGAAGCAGGATATCGTCATATAGATACAGCACAAGGTTATAATAACGAACATTTAATTGGTCGCGCAATAAAAGAAAGTGGATTGCCTCGTAGTGATTTCTTTATCACAACAAAGATTGCGAATGTAAATCAAGGCTATCAACAAACTCTCGATTCATTCAATGAATCGTTAAGTAAATTAGAATCTGATTATGTAGATTTACTACTAATTCATTGGCCTATTCCAGTTGGACATGACGATGATTGGCAGCTATTAAATATTGAAACATGGAAAGCAATGGAAGAACTTTATAACAATAAAAAGGTTAGAGCCATTGGTGTTAGTAATTTTTTAATTCATCATCTTAACAATTTGATAGAAAATACCAATATACTCCCAATGGTTAACCAACTCGAATTTCATATGAAATATCAACAGCGTGAAATTGTAGACTATTGTCAAAACAAAGATATCCTTGTTGAAAGTTGGGGTCCATTAATGAGAGGTGCATCTTCTGGAAATCAAATACTTGAACTTATTGGTAAGAATCATAAAAAAGATGTTGGACAAGTATCCATTCGTTATTGTTTACAAAAAAAGATACTACCCCTTCCCAAGACTACCAACAAAATGCGTATGATTACAAATCAACAAGTATTTGATTTTGATTTAGATGCTGGAGAATTATCAATCATGGATTCATGCAACACAACGAATTGCTATGTTTTCCATCCTGATAGAAATAATGAATGGCAAGAAACTATAAACAAGATGAATGAGGTAATTCAATGACATACATAAAATTTATATTATTAGTCGTTGGATTAGTTGTCGTTATGATAGCTCGTTCTACATATACTAAAAGAATTAACTCTTGCCAGTCAAAGTGTGCTCTTGCATATAACCAAAAAGAAAAAATAATATCCTATTTAGGTTACGCTTTATTAGGAGCTGCAGCTTTACTCGCTGCATTTAATATTTAATATGAATGAAATATTCACTAAATCTATCACTTACCTCTTACTCATTGTAGGAGGTTATTGTTTAAAAAAAGCAAATGTTCTACAAAGCAAAGATTTTCATGTGTTATCTACTATTAGTATTAATCTTACATTACCCTGTGTACTTATATCTATATTTGAAAGTTTTTATATTTCTCTTGATTGGATTTACTGTATCCTACTCGGTTTAGTAATCAATATCATTTTGATTGCTGCAGGTTACTTCTTTACAAGAAATCGTTCAAGAAGTACACAAGCACTTTTTATGTTAAATAGTTCTAGTTTCAATATCGGAGGATTCGTTCTCCCTTTCTTTAATGGCATCTATCCTGCAACATCCATTTTTTATGCAAGTATGTTTGATGTTGGTAATGCTATCATGTGTACAGGACTAACTTACGCTTGCGCCGCATCACGATTAGATACATCATCAAAATTTCAATTTAAAGATTTCTTCAAACGTATCTTCTCCTCAGTCCCTTTTGTCACTTACATGGTGATGATTTCTTTAACACTACTTAATATACATTTACCAAGAGAAGTTTATCAGGTAACCGGAATTATAGGTAACGCCAATATCGTACTTGTTATGATTATGTTAGGTCTAATGGTAGAACTAAAAATTGATAGAGATGATTTTAAAGACGTCATCTTACACAGCGTGATTCGTTATAGTATTTTAATTGTTTGTGCCTTCCTTATTTATTATTTCTTTCCAGCACCACTTATTGGTAAACAAATACTTATACTTTCAACATTTGCACCTATATCTAGTATCATGCCAGCTTTCTCAGCTAAACTAAATTGTAAGACTTCTGTTTACGCAACGATCAATTCATTATCTATGCCAATTAGTATTATCATACTATCTACATTGATGACTCTTTGGCGCTAAGAATCTCGAAAGAGATTCTTTTATTAACAAGAAAATTGATTTGTTA
>NZ_JAVWNC010000048.1:0-17338 GCF_036637135.1 Anaerorhabdus sp.
AGATAAATAATAAATCAAGAATCGTTGCAGGATATTGTTGGGATTGGAATAAAAATACACGCAAAGACACTGGAATATTTGATATAACAATACCCGAGCATAACTTTGGAATGAGTTGGAATCTAGATAATACACAGACATGGGCAATTGATGAAGAATCTGTTCATGAGGCTGGTTGTATACATACTTGCCAAGGATTAGAGTTTGATTACGTAGGTGTAATTATAGGTGATGATTTAAAGTTTGAGGATGGACATATTGTAACTGATTTTACAAAACGTGCTAAAACAGATCAATCTCTTAGGGGAATTAAAAAGTTGTATCAAGAAAATCCTGAAGAGGCTCTTAGACTTACTGATTCAATTATAAAGAATACTTATAGAACATTAATGACTAGAGGTATGAAGGGATGTTATGTATATTATAAAAATGGTAGTATAAATAGATATGTACATCAACTCAAAAAAATACAATAGAATTATATACTATAAAAGAATTTTAGAGATTTATAAGTCAATATATTTTAAAATTATAAATTACTCAGCATTATGATTGTTGAGAATATAAATGTTTTATACCATTTTAAAAAAGCACTTATATTGATTAACAACAAAAAGTAGGAAAGTATAAAATGCTTTTATAAATTTAAGTATACTTAATATATAGTAAAAAAGTTAACTTGTTTCAACGAATAAAATGGCTATGATTAATAAATGGAGGGTTTATGAGGATATTATTTCTACATATTAGCGATATTCATATTCAATTAAGTACAGATTGGAGTGAAGAAAGAATAAATAAAATGGTGGATACTTTAAATCCATATTCTATAGGAAAAATAGAAAGTGTATTTATATGTCTAACAGGAGATATTGCATTTTCAGGGTTTAGACGACAATATGATACTGCATCGATAATGCTAAACTATCTAATTAGTAAAGTGAAAGAAAGAGTATCAGAAGATTGCCATTTTTTTATGGTTCCTGGGAACCATGATTTAAATTATAATACTAAAGAAATTACAAATCTTTCTAAAGAAAAAAATGAAGCAATAAAACTTTCAAGTTATAAACATTTTGCCAATGAATTTTTTAATAGGAATGAAAAAATTAACGAATTTGAACAAAAACTAGTAGATATAAATGGATTCACTATAGAAATTAATTTAATTAATACTGCATTTTATTCTAAGATTGATGAAAATGATAAAGGAATTCACAAACTTTCTCAATCAACATTAAACGAATTAAGAATAGACAAAAAAGCTAATATGGTAATAACCCTAATGCATCATGCTCCTGAATGGTTTGCAGATGAATGCAAGCATGAGTTAGAAAAAATAATATTTTCGCAAAACACGTTAGTGTTTTGCGGACATGAACATAATTTATCCGCAAAAAAAATAGCTTTTGAAAATAAGGATGACACAATTTTGTTTAATGGAGGATGTTTATCTAATAAAGGAAATTGGAATAAAAGCGAATATTTTTCTATAGTATTTGATACAAATGAAAATAAAATCTTTAGAACACATTATCGGTGGAGTTTATTAGATAATGTTTATGAAAAAATTGAAACTAGTGAAAATAGAATTATTCTGAAAAATTCCGCTGAAATTCCAAAAGTTACGAATAGTTTCTTTGTTGATAATTTTACGGATGTAAGTGATGGATATAATGTTTCAGATTATTTTGTGTTTCCTAGACTTGAGAGAGCAAAAAGGATAAATGGAAAAAAGATTTTAGAAATTGTTGAAAGAATTACATTTTTAGAAGAAATAGAAACTCACAAAAAAATAATATTAAAAGGAGAAGAACTATCTGGAAAGAGTACTCTAGTAAGAGAAATATTTAGAGAGTATTGTATAAAAAAATATGTTATATTTTGTGATGTAAATAAAATTATAAATAATAATAGAAAACAAATTATACGCAGAATTTTTGATGAACAATATGCTACAACTAATGGAGAATATTCGAAATTTGAACAAGCTGATAAAAATAAAAAAATGATAATTATAGATGATATTCATAATGTATCGAAAAAAAGTTTAGATGCTTTTTTGTTAGGTATGGAAGAAGATTTTGGGTACATAATTTATACGAGCTCAACTATAATTGATGTTGATCTAGAGAATACAATAAAAAATTCCTTGTCAGATAATTCGTATCAAGAGTATAAAATTTTGCCTTTCTATTTTGATAAACGTGAAGAACTAATATATAAAGTTTTAAATAATCATAAGGATTTATCCAATGAAGAAATTAGGAATCTGGCGAGAAATATCGAAAATGTTTTGAAAGTACAAAGAAGATTTATTCAACTCAATCCTGGAGTTATCGTACAGTATATAAATTATTTTATGCGGTATCAAACAAACACAATCCAAGGAGAAAGCAATGCTTTCGGTAGTGTATTTCAAGCAACATTAATAAATATGATACAGAAAATCGAAGTTAATCACTACAAAATCGAGAAGATTTTCACTATTTTAGCTAAAATTGCTTTTTTTAGCCATAAGAATCGAAAATATCCAATAAGTATTGAGGATATACATCGTGTGATATCAAATTACAATTGCGAATATGCATCTGATATTGATGAATACGGTTTTATTGATGATATGATTAAATCAAAAATAATGAAAAGAGCGGATGAATCAAATTATTTTTACTTTGCTAATAATAATATATTAAGCTATTTTGTAGCAAGTGAAATTGTATCTTTACTAGATACAGAAAGTGTTAAGGACTGTTTAAATTATTCTTGCTACAGAATTAATGAGACAATACTGATGTTTGTTATTGCTAGGACAAACAATGTGGAGATATTAAATACAATAATAAATCGCGCGTTGAATATTGCTGATGAGTGGCCCGAGTATTCTTTTGAAGATAATAGTATTGAATATCTAAATAAATTAGATTTTGATAGTTTAAATATTGGTGTGCCAACGGATCAAGAAAGAGAAGAAGATAAAAAGCAAGAATTGAAAAATGATAGAGATATGATTGATAATTCAATTGTTGACACAGTGAGAGTTTATGATTATGATGACCTAGAAGTTATTGAACTGCATAATCAGTTGATAAGAGCGATATCATTATTAACGACGGTTACACGATGTTTTCCTGCTTTTGAGCACATCATGAAAGCAGATCAGAAGAAAGACGTAATGAATATTTTATTTTCTTTACCAAATAAAATATTTTATAAATGGGCTTTTAGTATTGATTCAAATAAAAAAGATATTATAAAGCTTATTTTGAGCTTGGATTATGATGACTTCACACGAAAAAATAGAATTAATGAAGAAGAAGTTTTAAAATATCTTCAATGGCAATCGACATCATTACTACTGGAGTTGTTTAATTTGGTTGGGAAAAGTGCTTATAGAGAAAATACAAAAACATTCTTCACTTCAAAGGATTTTATTAATCTTGAAAGAACAATTTATTTACTTGAACAACTTGTTGTAATTCAAAGTAATGGAAATTTCGATGATTTTTTTAGAAAAGCAGTAAATCTTAAACAAAAGTTAAAATCACCGTTAAGTGTCATTATTTTGAATAGGGTGGTTCATGGGTATATGCTTAATAATATTGATTTGCATCATTCTCAAATACAAAAACTGGAGAGGGAGTTCTTTAGAAATATTAGCCATCAGAGTGTTATTGTAGAAAGATTGAAGAGAAAAAATTCTTTATCAAGAAAAAGATAATAAACATAGATTAATTCATATGTCAAATAATAATTTTGATAAATCTAGAATGATTGAAGTTCCATTATGTTAATTTGATATGTAATTTGAACACTCGATAATTATGTTTCGTATAATGTTTATCATAGTAAAGATTTTTTATGAAATATCAGTAAACATATTTAATTTTAAAAATTGAATATAGTGATTTGAAAATTGAATTATCCTATTTTCACAATATAAAAATGCTTTTGATTTTTTTACTATATCTTGTATAATGGTCACATATTGATAATACTTGGGAGAGAATATGAATAAACGTTTCAAATCCATTATTAATATGCTACAAAGTCAGGAATATGTGACTTCTTTTCAGTTTGCAGAAAAGCTGAAAGTAAGTGATCGTACAATAAGAAGTGACTTTAGAGAACTAAATGAATTTATAGAAGATCATGGAGCGTTTATCACATCGAGTCCAAGTAAAGGATATAAATTAGAGATTGAGGACCAAAAATTATTTAAGTCATTATTAGAAAGCTTTAATGATGAAACTATGCCAGAGAACTCTGAAGAACGTATTACCTATTTACTAAGATACTTCTTACAAAATCCAAGTTATGTGAAAATTGAGGACCTATGTGATTTGTTATATGTCAGTAAGTCAACTCTTCAACAAGACCTTAAGTCTGCCAAAGAAGTATTAGCGGAATATGGATTAGAACTTAAACAAAAGCCAAATTATGGATTAAAAATAGATGGTAAAGAATTTGATTTTAGATTGTGCCTTACTAACTTTACCATGGAACATATGCATGTTAAGAAAGCAGAATATGATGGTAATGAACAATTAATCTTAGGTTTAAAAGACAAATTAACTCAAATACTAAGAGAAGAACAATATGAAATATCTAATTTCTCATTTAATAATTTAGTGATGCATTTATTGGTTGCGATGAAACGGATTGAGCAAAAGTGTTTTGTTACAATGGATAAAACTGAACTTAGTAATCTAAAGAATAAAGATGAATACAAGGTTGCGAAACGAATAGTAGATGCTTGTAGCGAGTTAACGGGACTTGTCATACCAGAGAGTGAATGTGGATACATTACAATTCATTTATCAGGTAAACAAAATTTAAATGCTTATGCAAGTAATCATGAAAATATAATCATTGATAAGAATACACAAGAAATTGTGGATGAAATGTTGAATCGTATCTATGGTACCTATCGAGTAGATTTCAGAGATAACTTAGATTTAAGAATGACTTTGTATTTGCATTTGGTACCACTATTGAATCGAATCAAATACAATCTGACGATGAAGAATCCTTTGCGTGAGGAAATACTAAGACACTATTCATTAGCGTACCAATTTGCGAAAGAGGCATGTATAGCGATAGAGAATAAATACAATCGTTCCATTAGTGATGATGAGATTTGTTACTTTGCATTACATCTAAACTTAGCCCTTGAACAACAACGTGTGGATAACACAATGAAGAATGTTTTGGTTGTATGTAGTACGGGAAAAGGGACTAGTGAATTATTAGCGTATCGTATACGTTCTCAATTCAAAGAATCACTAAATCAAGTAACACCTTGTGATTTATTAGGACTGCATAAAATCGATTTTTCAAATTATCATTATATCTTTGCGACGGTACCTATTGATTTTCCAGTACCATTACCGATTATTCAAATTGAATATTTCTTTCAAAATGATGATATAGCGAAGATTAAGAAAATTATTAGTGGAAATACTGTTAGTAAAATAGATAAATATTTTAGTAAAGATTTATTTTATACTGATATAACAGGTAAAACAAAAGAGGAAGTATTAAAGAAAATAGTAAATCAGGTAAGTAAGGTTAGAGAAATACCAGACAATTACTTTGGTTCAATACTCGAAAGAGAAGCTTTAGCTGTTACTGAGTTTGGTAATTATGTTGCGATTCCGCATCCAAACGTTGCATTATCAAAAGAAACATTTGTCAGTGTTACGATACTCAAAGAACCTATTGTTTGGCAAAAAACCAAAGTACAATTTATCTTCTTACTTTCCATCGAAAAAGATGGAACAGAAGATCTAAGACTATTTTATGAAACAACAAGTAAGATGTTGATGAGCGAAAACAACGTTAAAATGCTGATTAATGCGAAAGATTTTGACATTATGTTAGGACTTCTAAGAAGAATAGAAGAGGAAGTCATTGCGGAAAATTAGGGTATTTCCGTAATTGATACGGAAAAAGATGAAGTGGAAACACGCAAGACACCATGGCATTATAGTGGTGTAAGGCGTGTTTCTTTTCTCATAGAGGCACGAAAGGTGAAGCAAATGCGCATTTGTCTAGCATGCTGCGCGGGCATGTCGACCAGTATCGTTGTTCAAAAAATGAGAGAAGCAGCGCGAAGCTGTAATGAGAATCATGAGATATGGGCAATCGAGCAATCACATATCGAAAGAAACATTGAAAAATTCGATGTCTTGTTGATTGGTCCACAAATTAAACACCGATATCAAGTGATTCGAGAATTAGTTCCAAACCACATACCTGTAGCAATCATCGATTCTACTAGTTATGGGAGGTATGATGGGGAAGCAGTTTTAAAACAAGCAAAACAAATATATGAGGAGGACGAAAAATGTCAAAGTCAAGTTTCGGTCAAAAGTTCGAAGACGGATTGATGGTCATTGCAGAAAAAGTAGATGGTAACAAATACTTAGGAGCAATTAAAGATGGTTTTACAACATTTATGCCATTTATCATCGTTGGATCTTTTGCAACATTATTTAATACATTAATCTGTTCAACAAAAACAGGTTTAGCAGCATTTATTCCATGGTTAGTTAATTTAAAGCCAGCATTTGATGCAATTAACTTTGCAACACTATCATGCATGGCACTTCCAATTGTATTCTTAATCGCAATGGAATTAGCTAGAAAAAATAAAGTTCCTGAGTACATTACAGGAGTTATCGCATTAGCATCATTTGTTATTGTTGTACCTCAATATGTAGAAGTTATTGTTAATGAAGTAACAGGTACTGCAGCAGGTTTACCAGGTGCAGCAATTGGAGCACAAGGTCTATTTATTGGAATGTTCTTAACATTAATTGTAGTTGAAATATTCTCTAAATTAATGAAGGTTGAAAAGATTAAAATCAAAATGCCACCTTCAGTTCCAGGGCAAATTGCTACATCATTTAATACATTAATTCCTATTTTAATCACATTATTAATTGTTTCTATTGGAGGTACATTATTCCATATAGCAACAGGTTCTTATTTAAACCAATGGATTTATGCTGTTGTACAAGCACCACTTGAAGCAGTATTCCAAAGTCCAGTTGGAGCTATCGCATTGTTCATGATTGCACAAGTATTCTGGTTCTTAGGTATTCACGGTAACATGGTTATTACACCAATCCGTAATCCATTAATTGCATCTGCAATCGCTGCAAACATCGCATCTGCAGCAGCAGGAACTATTCCTAATCAACCAATTACTTATGGTTCATTAGTAAGCTTTATTGTAGTCGGTGGTGCGGGAGTTGTTATTTCATTATTATTTGCGATTTTCATCTTCTCTAAACGTGATGATCATAGAATGATTGCTAAATTAGGTGTTGGACCAGCATTATTTGGTATCAGTGAACCAGTTGTTTATGGGTTACCACTGGTATTAAATATGACATTTGCAATTCCATTTATCCTAGCAGCAGGTGTTGCAACAGGTTCAGTTTTATTCTTTACAAGCATTGGTTTCTTGCCATGTAATATTGTCGATGTTCCATTTGGATTCCCAATTATTATCAATGCATTCATTGGTCATGGTTGGCAAGGTGTAGTAGTACAATTATTTATCTTGGTTGCATGTACTGCATTGTATGCACCATTTGTATTACTATCAAACAAACAATATGCAAAAGAACAAGCTGAATTAAAAGCACAACAAGCGCTTGAAGCAAAAGAAAATGGAGTACAAGAAGCATAAATATGAGTTAGCGAGTATATGTGCATAAGTACGTATGCTCGTTTTTAGAAAAGGAGAAAAAGTAAGATGATTAAATTTCCTGAAGGATTTCTATGGGGTGGTGCAATAGCTGCAAATCAATGCGAAGGTGCATGGAATATAGATGGCAAGGGTATGAGTGTTGCGGATGTTGCTATGTATAAACCCAATGTAGATGTAAAAGACTATGTGAGCCAATGGCATACATCAAAAAAAAATGTAGAAGATGCTATGAGTGCAACTGAAGATACATATTATCCAAAACGCAGAGGTATTGATTTCTATCATCATTACAAAGAAGATATTGCTTTATTTCAAGAGATGGGATTTAAAACACTTCGTGTATCGATTGCATGGACACGCTTATTCCCAAATGGTAATGAGGAACAACCAAATCAAAAAGGAATTGAATACTATAAAGACTTATTCAAAACATTGCGTAAAGCAAATATTGAACCACTAGTAACGTTAAGCCACTATGAGATGCCACTTTATTTAGTGAATCATTATGATGGTTGGGTTAGTAGGGAAGTTGTTGATTTCTTTGTACGCTATGCAAAAGTATGCTTCGAAAGTTTCAAGGATGAAGTTAAATATTGGTTAACATTTAATGAAATTGATAGTGTATTCAGACATGCGTTCACAACAATTGGTGTTCTAGAAGAGAAGTATGAAAGTAAAGACAAAGCAGAAGAAGCCATATATCAAGCATTACATCATCAATTTGTTGCAAGTGCAATCGCTACGAAACTTTGTCATGAAATTATTCCTGGATCTCAAATGGGATGTATGGTTACAAAAACATTAACTTATCCAGAAACATGTAATCCTGAAGATATTTATCTAGCTCAAAAAGATAATCGAGTTAATTCATTCTATACTGATGTCCAAGTATTGGGATTCTATCCAACATTCATATTTAAAGAATGGCAACGCAAAGGCTTTGATATAAAAATGGAGAAGGATGATTTAGATATCATTCAAAACTATACAGTCGACTTCATTTCATTTAGTTACTACATGAGCATGGTACAAAGTGTTAATGCAGAACAACGTGAAAAAGTGGGTGGTAACTTAACTACTGGTGTTAAGAATCCATATTTACCAATTAGTGAATGGGGATGGCAAGTTGACCCTGTGGGATTAAAAATATCATTAATTGATTTATATGATCGCTATCATAAACCATTGTGGATTGTAGAAAATGGAATTGGATCAAAAGATGTTGTAGAGGAAGATGGATCCATCATTGATGATTATCGTATTGAATATTTTAGAAATCACTTTAAACAAATTGCATTAGCGATTGAAGAAGGTGTTGAGTGTATGGGATATACATCATGGGCTTGTATTGATTTAGTAAGTGCAAGTACATCACAAATGACAAAACGTTATGGATTTATTTATGTGGATGCAGATGACATGGGTAATGGTACATACAAACGCTTAAAGAAGAAAAGCTTTGATTGGTATAAAAATGTAATTACTACAAATGGTCAATGCTTAGAGGAGGAATAAAGATGACTGGATTTCCAAAAAACTTCATGTGGGGAGGCGCTGTTGCAGCAAATCAATGTGAAGGTGCTTACTTAGAAGGTGGTAAAGGTGTTAACGCAACAGATGTATTAGTTGGAATCATTTCTGAGGGTACTCATCCATCCATTAAGTGGAATGATGAAACAAAAAAATATGAACCTTGTTATAATCCAGATAAAGTATATTTAAGTCATGAAGCTGTTGATTTCTATCATCGCTACAAAGAAGATTTAGAACTTATGGCTGGTATGGGATTTAATGCATTCCGTACAAGCATTTCATGGGCAAGAATATTTCCAAAGGGTGATGAGTTAGAACCAAATGAAGAAGGACTAAAGTTCTATGATGATTTATTCTCTGAAATGAGAAGATTAGGTATGGAACCAGTTATCACTTTAAGCCACTATGAAACACCACTTCATCTATTAACAGAATATGGTGGATGGGCAAACGAAAAAATGATTGAGTTTTGGTTACGTTATGTAGAAACTGTATTTACTCGATACAAGGACTTAGTTAAATGTTGGTTAACATTTAATGAAATCAATAACTTATTTAGACTTTCATTTGCAGCAGGTGCTATGTTAGATATTCATCCAAGTGATGTGAATGAGCCAATTAGTGGATTAACAATCCAACAAAAATATCAAGCAGCTCACTATGTATTCGTGGCTAATGCTAAAACAGTAGAACTATGTCATAAAATAATTAAAGATGCAAAAATCGGTTGTATGCTATCCCTTTCCCACATAGTTTCTTATCCGTTTAGCTGTAATCCTGATGATGTATTTGGAGCAATGCAATTCCAACGTAATCATTATCTTTGGAGTGATGTCATGTGCAGAGGTGAATACCCTGCATATGTAAATCGAATCTGGGAAGAAAATAATTGTAAACCAGTAATCAAAGAAGGTGACTTAGAAGTAATTAAAAATAACCCATGTGAGTTTATTGCATTTAGTTATTATATGAGCGCTGTATTCAAAGATGGTGTTGGCATGGCTGCTGGAACAGGTGGTGCTAAAGGTGCTAAGAACCCTTATCTAACAATGTATTCACCTGAGCCTTGGTCATGGCCAGTTGATCCAAAAGGATTAAGATACCTTTGCAATGTATTAACTGATCGTTATCGTTTACCATTGTTCATTGTAGAAAATGGTATTGGTTTAGATGATCAAGTAACTGAAACTGGTGAATTTATTGATACATTCCGAATGGAATATATAAAGATGCATCTTGAACAAATTAAAGAAGCTATCCATGATGGGTGTGATATTATGGGTTATCTCTATTGGGGACCATTTGATATCGTATCTGCAGGTACAGGTGAAATGAAGAAACGTTATGGGTTTGTACATATCGATAGAAATAATGATGGAACAGGTACACTAAAGAGAACGAAGAAGAAATCATATGATTACTATAAAAAAGTCATCGCAACCAATGGAGAAGATTTAGAAGTAATCAAATAATGAAGATATTTGATAAAATCAACAAGATACCAGCAGGTATGATGATTGTTCCAGTCTTAATTGGAGCAATCATCAACACATTATTTCCGAATGTATTATTGATTGGTGATCCATTCTCTGCATCATTTTATAAAACAGGATTGATGTCATTGATTGGATTGATGTTATTCTTTACTGGTACTCAATGCGAAATAAGAAAGATGAAACCTGTTGTTAAAAAGGGTATTCCACTGGCTACTTTCAAATTAATATCATTTATTATACTGGCAAAATTATGTGTTCATTATTTACCAATTGAAGGAATTCTAGGTATACCTACAATTGCAATTGTTACTTGTATTATTAGTTGTAATTCAGCTCTTTATTTAAGTTTAATGGAAACATATGGTGATGAGGCAGATAAAGCAAACTTTGGTCTATTAACAATTATTGGTATGCCCAATATTGCATTATTAATTCTCGGTTCATCATCATCAGCATTCAATAGTATTATGGCGATGTTGATTCCATTTCTACTTGGAATAGGTATTACAGCGTTAGATGTTCGCTTTAAAGAATATTTTAAACAAGGTATCTCAACAATTGTTCCAGTTGCTGGATTTGCATTTGGTACAAACATTAATTTATTAAACTTAGTACAAAGTGCATTCACAGGAGTTCTACTTACAATCGTTATTACGATAGTTTCTATTGGATTAGCTTATTTCTTTGATACAATTGTATTGAGGCAAAAAGGATGTGCTGCGATTGCAACATGTGGAGTATCAGGAGTTTCTCTTTCACTTCCATATCTAGCATCCGTTATTAATCCAGAACTAGCACCATTTGTAAGTATTGCGACAGCTCAATGTGCAGTTGCACTTACATTAACAACATTCATAATTCCATTTCTTACTAAATGGTGTTATGAGAAAAAAACAATGATAAAATAAAACAGGAGGGTTTTTATGAAAAAAATAGTCTTACTATGTGCTGCAGGAATGAGTACAAGTTTGTTAGTAACAAAGATGAGAGAAGCAGCAGCTACTGAAGGATATGAATGTGAAATCAATGCATATCCAGTTTCTCAATCAGGAGCTGTATTAAAAGATGCAGATTGTTGTTTATTAGGTCCACAAGCACGTTTCAATTTGAAGAAAGTACAAGCTGAGTTTCCAAACTTACCATGTGCAGTTATTGAAATGCAAAAATATGGAACAATGGATGGAAAGGGTGTTTTAGCAGACGCTAAAGCATTGATTGGTTAATATGGAAGGATTAGAGCTAACTTGTTTTCAAATCATCTCTGCTGTAGGTACAGCGAGAAGTTTGTATATTGAAGCAATTCAAGATGCAAAGGAAGGAAAATTTGATGATGCTAAAGCAAAAATCAAAGAAGGAGAAGAAGTCTTTGTAGAAGGACATAAAGTCCATGCAGAACTCGTTCAAAAAGAAGCAAATGGAGAGGAAATCAAATTCCAATTACTATTACTTCATGCTGAGGATCAATTAATGTCTGCAGAAGCATTCTCAATCATTGCGAAAGAATTCATCGATTTATACGAGATAATTAAGAAGTAATAAATAAAACTTATTGGTATATAAAAAGCTTGCCCACAAATTAATGAGCAAGCTTATTTTGTCTTTACATTTCATTTATTTCTTTTGCAATTTCAATACATAAATCTTCTGCTTGAACATATGATCCCAACATATCTAAGAATCCATGATCACAACCACAATACTGGATTGATTTAACGGGTACATTTACATTTTGAAGACGTTTTGCAAAATAATCACTACTTACTCGTAAGTAATCATATTCAGCGGATACAATTGTCATAGGCGGAAATTTACACAACTGTGTATCACTAGCATAGATAACAGAGATTAATGGATCATTAAGTTTTATTTTTCCCTGTGTGTAGAAATTATCTTTACTCGATTTACCAACAGTATTCTTAATTCGATCTATTCGAGTATATGCATATTCTTTGTGCTCATCAATGACAGGATAATAATCATAAGACCAAGTAAAAGCAGTTTGATCTTTATAGTCAGTTGAGTCACATCCAGGATAGATTTCAAATGCTCTTTTAATAATGTTATTTTTATCTTTAAGCAAGCAGGCATTTGTTAAGGCACCGCCAGCGCTATCGCCAGCTAACATTATTTTATCTGGGTTAATATTATATCGTTCTGCGTTATTATATACCCATTGTATTGTTCCACAAGCATCGTTTAATGGTCCAGGATATGGACATTCAGGTGCAAGACGATATTCAGGAAAAATCACTACTGCATTTGCTTTTTCTGCGATGAATTTCATTTGATTTCTATATAACTTCATATCACCTGCGATGAATCCTCCTCCATGAAGATAGATTAATGTAGGAAGAAGTCTTGCTTCAGTAATTTCAGGCCTATAGACAAAGATATCAATATAATGATCATCATCAATGTTAATTAGTAATTCATCTTCAACGATACTAGTTTCAGTTAAGTCGTAAGTTACTTTATCTGGTCTAAATCGTTCATTCGATATTTTAAAACCAATTTTATTTCTTTCAGTAAATAGTAGACTTTTTTGTTTTATCACATTGAGAATTCTACTATCAAGAACATGTTCTCTATCATCATCGGGAACAGGTTTAAAACGTATTTCAATTCCATCAACAGTTTTTATGTATTCTTTTCTTTTAATGTCATCCAATAAATTTTTATCATATTGTCTCATATACTAACCTCAAATACTTGCGACCAACATGGCTTTGTCATTGTTAGTACATTTTACATCATGATAGTTATTACTGTTAAGTAGAATGGTGATAATTGTATCATCGATATTTTTTTCATTGAATAATTCAATATCAAATTTTGCAATTAGATCACCTAGTTTGACTTTTTGACCAACAGTCACGAATGTTTCAAGTCCCTTACCATCGAGATAAACAGAATCAATTCCTATATGAACCATAACTTCATCGTTATTGTCACTTTTAATAATGATTGCATGTTTTGTGCTAGAGACTACTTGAATAGTTCCAGATATAGGAGCTTTTACAATTCCACTAATAGGTTTAATTCCAAAACAAGATCCTAATTCTCCTTTAGCCATCATTGAATCATTAATATTTTCTTGCGGTACATATACACCTTCTGTAGGAGCAGCAATTTCAACTTTATGGCTTGGTGTAACCTCATCTCCTTCGTTATAGATGGAGTCGTCAAATTTAATTAACCAAACAAATAAGAAGGAACATATTGCCATAATAGCTACGCAAATTAGGGCATTTGTAAAGTTAGCGGTATCATTACCTGTTCCAAGATAAAGAAGAATATTAGTAATTGAATACCCACCAAATCCATAACACTTTAAGTTCATTAGCCCAGCAACGAAAGCAGTGATTAATGATGTTGCAGTACTAGCAAAGAATATTTTTGGCATTTTGTAAGAAATTCCATAAACTGTAGGTTCTGAAATTCCTCCAAATAATGCAGATAACGAAGCTGGAAAAGCTATTTGTTTAAGATTGTTATTTTTAGATTTTAATCCAACCGCTAATGCAATAAATCCAGGAGTAATTGTGCAGCAGAAGAACCAAATATTAATAAAGTCATCATAACCAACAGTAGCAAGGCTTGTCATAGCGATTGGTATTAAAGCCAAGTGGAATCCAGGACATAAAAGACCAACAGTACTTGCAAAGATAATAATCGCAGGAACAGCTAACCAACTTGCATTAGTTCTTAACCAAGCGATACCACTTGCTATATAGTTAGTGATTAGTCCACCCATTGGGCCAGTTAATGTAATCGTAATAATTGAAACGATTAAAATTAATAAAAACGGTTTCAAGAAATGTCGAACAGTAAGAGGAATAAGTTTCTTTAATAATCTGTCAACAAGTGACATAATCCAAACGGATAGAATAATTTGTAAGACTGCTCCATTATAAGTAGTGAGTAAAACAGGAATTCCAAAATAATTTGTCCATCCGCCAGCACTTGCCATTTCTACCCAACCTGGATAAAGTAGCCAGCAAGCAAGTAACATCGCTAAGACGGGTTCAGTATCAAACTTCTTTGCAGATGTATATGCTACAAATACTGGTAAAAAATAGAACACGGATTGAGCTAAATTGTTTAATAGAATATAAGTTGGACTTGTTGTTGCAAGACCAAAGAACATATTCATTACAAGTAATAGTACGGTTAAAAATCCAGCTGCTATTAATGCGGGTATAACAGGGCTCATAATACCTGCCATTAATTGCAAGAAATTTGTAAATGCTTGAAGTAATTTATTTTTACCTTTATTCTCAACTTTTGGCTGTGATTGTTTGGTAGTTGTTATATTACCAACATATTTCTCAACAGCAACAAAAAGATCTTCAATAATTGTACCCACAATTACTTGTACTTGAGTATCACGGACTTCACACCCCATTACTCCGTTAATACTTTTTATGGATGATTGATTAATTTTGTGTGGATCTTTAACAACGATTCTTAAACGTGTTGCACAGTGATTTAGGTTAGCGATGTTTTCTTGGCCTCCCAAATTGGTAATGATTTGTTCAGACATAACTTTAAAATCTAAATTTTTATTCATGTTATTCTCCCTTTCTTTCATTTAAATTTTAGTGACAGTAACTTTATTTAATTGCTGTTTGATACTACTTAGATCTATGTCTTCTAAAGTAGATGCAACCGCTGCGCCTGCGGCTCCTGCCCATTTAAGTGAAGAAACTATATCATTTGTTGATATTAGTTTAGCTAGAAAACTTGCTAGCATTGCATCACCTGATCCTACTTTATTAACAGCGTTAATAGGTTCTTGTTCTAAACGATAGAACTGATTTTGATTCAGAAGAATTGCACCATCTTCACCTAATGAAACTAGAATTTGTGATATACCTAGATGATTTAGCTTAATCATTTCTTCTTTAATGTTTAGCAAAGAGATATTGTCATTACCCATAATCAATCCAAACTCATAAAGATTTGGTTTAATGAGAGTTGGTTTACATTGAGATAAAATATGAATATCAATTTTTTCCATATCAATTACTAAGTTAGCTTTCTTTTGATGCACTAAGTTAGAAATCTCAATAAGATAATTTGAGTCAACTCCTTCTGGTGAACTTCCAGAAATTATAAACCAATCATTTTCTTGTAATTGATTTATCTTGGTAATAATTAAATCTTTTGTGATATTGTCTACGATAGGACCTTTTCCATTGATGCAAAGTGCAGAATGGTTATAATGTGCTTTCATATTGATTCTATTGATACCTTCAACTTTTATAGGATCAAGTTTGATTAAATTACTTTGACCAAAAGACTGCTTAATATATTCCCCGGTAAAGCCACCTAATAGTGCAATGGCAACAGAAGGGTAACCAAGCACAGATAAGATTGTAGAAACATTAAGTCCTTTTCCTCCAGGTTTGAAATTCTCATCTACCGTTCTATTTACTTCATCAATCAGTAAATGATCAGATAATGTAACAAAATAATCGATTGATGGATTCATTGTTAATGTATAAATCATTTATTAATTTACCTCCTTGCTATTTATGGTTTTAATATACCACTTAAGAAAGCGCATACAATCATAATTTGATTGAGATATTCAATTAGTCAGTCGTAATTGTCAAAACAATCAAAAAAGATGATTGAATAGGTCGACAAATTCATGAAACCCAATCATTTTAGTTTTTATATGCTATAGTTGAGGTAAAGAGGTGAGATTATGTCAAAACAACAACGATGGAATAAAATAATTGAGTTATGTAAACTCCAAAATAATATTAATGTAAGTGAATTGGTCATATCTTTAGGGGTTTCTGAGGCAACGATTAGAAGAGATTTGTCACAAATGGAAGAATTAAATATGATTAACCGATTTTATGGTGGTGCGAAGCTAAATCAATTACAATATGATGAGCCACCAATGTTAATAAAGACAAGTACAAATTCTAATGAGAAGAAGCAAATTGCTAGATTAGCTGCAAATATGATTAAAGACAATCAAATGATTTATATCGATGCGGGAAGTACAACTTATGAAATGTTAAACTATATTACTGCAAAAAATATTACAGTAACAACAATTGGAGTTCCCCATATGAATAAGTTAGTTCAGATGAAGATAAATACAATTGTATTAGGTGGTAATTTGCATTGGCAAACAGAAGCCATCACAGGGAATCAAGCATTGAAACAACTGGAAGACCTCTATTTTGATGTTGCATTTATTGGTGTTAATGGTATTCATGAACAAGTTGGCTTAACAACATCAAACGAACAGGAGGCAAGTGTTAAAAGAATGGCTATAGAGCACGCTCACATTTCATATGCTTTAGCGGATAGCTCGAAATTCAATATTCTTAATGCCGCAAAATTCTCGAATTTAAATCAGGTTACTATAATCAGTGATGCAATTGAAGATTTTGATTTGAATAAAATTAAATATTTACTTACCACAAGTATAAAATAATTTATTAAAAGAGTGGTATATCATGAAAGATGCAGTGAGTAATTATTTGGGAATTTATGAAATAGACAATATTTTACCATTTTACCTTATCATTATATTTATAGTAGGTTTGTTTCAAGCTATAAT
>NZ_JAVWNC010000049.1:0-16110 GCF_036637135.1 Anaerorhabdus sp.
TAAAAAGAGGTAGACTCATGAAAAATATACTTTTGGAATTAGTTGAAAATGATAAAATATCAATTGAAAGTTTGGCTAGAATTTCGAAATCTAATGATATTGAAGTAAAGAACTATCTTGACGATAAGTATGAAATTAATCAAGATAATCTACAAGCAATCTCGTTTCTTAATCAATTTGGAGTATTTATTGAAGAAGGATTTAAAGTGGATGCTGATTCGAGAATAAAAGCAATTATAGAAGTTATGATGCTTGATTATAAACTTTCGTTAGAACAAATTTCACTATTAATTAATACGGATATTAAAATAGTTGAAGAAATTTTATACTCTCCTCATAACCTGGGCGCAGAATCGAAATATGAAGTAGCTATCAAATTATATTTTCTTTTCTATATAATGAAATAAATAGACTTATTCATAGAATAAACGTTAATAATAGCTTTACGAATCCTTTTGTTTCATATAGAAAAGGGTATTAGTTTTACCAATACGCAATTTTGTAGAACCAACAAATACTAAAGTCAAAAAGATTTTAGTATTTTTATTTTGTGTATTGACAGTATATACTATGCATTGTATAGTATTATGCATAGGGAGGTAATTATGGATATTCAACTTAAAAAAGGGTTTTTAGAATATTGTGTACTCGCTGCACTAAAGAAAAAAGACTCATACGGTTATCAAATTGTTAAAGATGTTTCAAATTGCATCGATATTTCAGAGTCAACTTTATATCCTATCCTAAAGAGACTAGAAACTGATAAACAAGTATCAACATACTCTGTAGAACATAATGGACGATTAAGGAAGTATTATCACATTGAAACAAAAGGGATTGACCAAATAAAGAAATTCCTAGAAGATTGGGAACAAATCCAAAAAATATATCAATATATAGAGGAGGAAATGAAAGATGACAAAGAATGAATTCATGAGTAAGCTAGAAATGCTACTTGCGAAACTAGATAAAAATGAAAGAGATAAAACACTTTCGTATTATAACGAAATGATTGATGATTTGATTGAAGATGGCGCAACAGAGGAAGTAGCAATTGAAAGGGTTGGAACACCAGGACAAATTGCAGAATTGATATTATCAGATGAAATAGAAGCAACAAAACAAAAAAAGAAAATAAACATCTTGTCATTAACTCTTATCGTACTTGGTTTTCCTTTTTGGGGAGTATTGGTATTGGTGGCACTTGCGTTCTTGCTGGTTATTTTCCTGATGGCACTAACATGCTACATTATGATTTGGCTGATTCCATTCCTTTTTGGAGCATTTGCATTCGCGTTTGTGATTTTATCGCTTGTTAGTACATTTGGTTCTTTTGCAATTATGTCATTCAATATGCCTTTAGGGTTAATTCAATTTGGACTAGGTGTTGGGTCAATGGGAATGTTTATTCTCGCATCAATTGGAACAGTTTACCTTTGTAAAATATTCAAAGTCGCAACAGTTAAATTCACACAATTTATAAATGAACACATAATTAAGAGAATGAGAGGGATTAAACTATGGCAAGCATAAGTCCTAAGTTAAGAAATTTACTATTGGGTGCAGTGATATTGATTGGTCTTGGTGTACTGATAAGCAGCTTCGGATTCGCAAGTGTAAAAAATGATATAGAAGATTTGAAGATAGAAAAGAATAAGATGTGGTATCAAACAATACACTTAACCGATGATAATCAATTAACAATTGGAGTACATTTGGGTCCTCTACAAATAGCCAGTTTTCAATAACAAACAAGAATTACTCCTTAAACAAGAGTAATTCTTTTATATGTAGTATAATAGAATAGGTGATAGAAGTGAAAATAAAAGAGATACTTGTGGTAGAAGGGAAAAATGACACGAATGTTCTTCAGTCTTACTTTGAATGTGAAACGATAGAAACACATGGAACACATTTAAGTGAAAGAACTTTAGCGCTCATTAAACAGGCTCAAGAAACAAGAGGTGTTATCATCTTCACAGATCCAGATTACCCAGGGACAATGATTAGAAATAAGATTAATGAAAATATTAAAGGATGTAAGAATGCGTTTATTGATAAAGAGAAATCTAAAACTTCCAAAAAAGTAGGCGTTGAACACGCAAATAAAAAAGACTTGGAAGAAGCATTAATGAATTGCGTTACATTTGATGAAACAAGTGAGACTGATTTATCGATGAGTGATCTTTATGAGTATAACTTAACAGGAAATGATGATAGTAAAGAACGTAGAAAAAGAATAACCGATTATATGAAAATTGGTGAATCCAATGCGAAAACACTATTAAAACGTTTGATCATGTTAGGGTATACAAAGAAAACATTAGATGAATTAGTTGAAAGGGTATTTGTTACAAAATAAAGATTTTATAGTCTTACCATTAACAAAAGAAAAGTAGGTGAGATAATGGAAAAGCTTCCGATTTGGATTATTCGTAATTTAAGAAAATATCATAATTGTTTATTGGATAATGAAACACAAAGAAAACTGGGTGAAGATGTAATCATCAGTGAATTAAATGAAATGGGTTTTGAAGGAGTTTGTATTGTGCCAACTAATGGTGACTTCGTAATAGAAGTAAAAACAACAGACGGAAAGTTTGATTAAAAGGAGCAGCATCTCAATAAGAGATGTTGTTTTTTTTGCTTGTTATATTGCCTGAATAACATTGTATAATCGCCAGTAATAAGCTATGATATTACTGCAAAGTAAGGAGTCAAAATGAACAAACCTATCGCTACAGTTGCACGAACAAATGAAATACTAAAGAAGTTTGACCTATATGCAAAAAAAGGCTATGGTCAAAATTTTATTATTGAACCAGGCATAGTAAAAAAAATTGCGGAGAATGCGCAAGGGGATGACGAGTGTATTGTTGAAATAGGACCTGGTATTGGAGCTCTTACAGAACAGTTAGCACAACGTGCAAAACAAGTTATTGCCTTTGAAATAGATGATCGACTCATTGATGTCTTAGCATATTCATTAGAAGAATATGACAATGTAGAAATTATCCATGGGGATTTCTTGCAAACAGATTTTGATGCAAAACTTAAAGAGTTAAGAAAACAATATAAAAAGATAGTTGTGTGTGCAAATTTACCCTACTACATAACAACGCCAATTCTATTTAAAATATTCGAAGGAAAAGAAGAAGTTGATTGTATAACGGTTATGGTTCAAAAAGAAGTTGCGGATCGTTTCTGTGCTATTAAATCAACAAAAGATTATAATGCATTAAGTGTGATCACACAGTATTTATATGATGTGAAAACCATTATGAAAATACCAAGAACAATTTTTAATCCAAAACCTAATATTGATTCTGCAGTTGTTCAATTCAAGAAAAAAGTAAAAGGTAATTGTGTAGATAATGAAAAAGAATTCTTTGAATTTGTAAAAGTATGTTTCAAACAAAGAAGAAAAACACTATATAACAATCTAAGAGAACTAGGTAAAGATACAATAGTTACAAAGAAGTGGATTGAAGATGCGAATTTAAATGAAAGTATACGTGCAGAAGCATGTGATTTAGATAAATTTATTGAACTGTATAATCTGTGGAGAAAATCATGAAGGATAGAGCTTACGCAAAAATAAATCTATGTTTGGATGTAGTTAAAAAAAGAGAAGATGGATATCATGAATTGAATATGATTATGGTACCGCTGGAGTTTTATGATGTTTTGGATATGGAAGTTGCAACTGAGATGTCATTAACAAGTAATGCTGGGTATTTACCAATGAATGAAAAAAATTCAATTATAAAAGCGATTGAAGTTTTACGTGAGGAATATGGATTTACAGAAAATTTTAAAATTGATTTAAAGAAGCATATACCAACACAGGGTGGTCTTGCAGGAGGTAGTGCTGATGGTGCTGCGGCAATTCGTTTGGTGAAGAAGTTACTTAACCTTAAAATGTCTGAATCAAAAATGATTGAACTTGCGAAAAAGATTGGTGCAGATGTTCCATTTTGTTGTATAAACAAACCAGCAGTTGTTTCGGGAATAGGTGAAGTATTAGAACCCTTTGAATTTGATAGTGATTTTTATGTTTTACTGGTTAAACCATTTAAAGGTGTTTCTACAAAACTAGCATTTGAAAGTCTTGATTTTGACACTGTTCAACATCCAGATTGTAATAAAATGAAAGATGCACTTATTGAGCAAGATTATCAAGGTATTCTCAATGCCTTAGGTAATACATTAGAACAGCCAGCATTTAAGATTGTTCCTGCGATTGAAAAAATCAAACAAGAACTTATTCAATTAGGAATGGATGGGGCACTCATGTCAGGTAGTGGTTCAACAGTATTTGCTTTGACAAAAAATGAACAAACACTAAATGAAGTAGCGCGCAAAATGAAAGTTAATTCAAATTTTGTTCGTATTACCAAAATTCTTGCAAAAAACAACAAAAGTTTACCAAACTTAGTTAAAAATACGTAATTTGACTTTTTTTATAGCGTCTTTTTGAGTAGAATATAGGGGTGGAGGTACAGCAATGAAACAAGCAATTATTATGGCGGCTGGTAAAGGTACTCGAATGCAATCGGAATTACCTAAGGTAATGCACAAAGTCTGCCAAAAAACGATGGTTGAACATTTAATTGATCAATCAAAACTAGCTGGAGCAACACGTGTTGTAACAGTGGTAGGATATGGGCATGAAATCATTGAGGAAGCAATGAAAGATAAGACTGAATTTGCTTTACAAGAACCTCAACTAGGAACAGGGCATGCAGTGATGCAAGCCAAACAATGTGAAAATGAAGATGGAGAGACTCTTGTAATTAACGGAGATTGTCCATGCTTAACTAGTGAAACATTAACATCATTAACAGAAGTTTTAAAAGGAAACACAAAGATGGTCATCTTGACTGCAGTACTTGAAGATCCTTCGGCTTATGGCAGAGTAGTGCGTGATGAAAATGGTTATGTAACTAAAATTATAGAATTTAAAGATTGTACTGAAGAAGAAAAGAAAATTAATGAAATCAATACAGGGATTTATGCATTTGATAATAAAACATTATTTTCTAACTTAACAGACATTCAAAATAAAAATGCACAAAGTGAATATTACATTACTGATTTAGTGGAAATACTAAATAGAAAAGGTATTCAAGTTGGTGCTGTACAAGCAATGGATAATGATGAGGTTGCAGGTGTAAACGATAAAGTTGAACTTGCAAAGGCAAATCAAACAATGCAAAAAAGAATTAATGAATATTGGATGAAACAAGGTGTTACACTAATCAATCCAGATGCAACATATATTGGAGCAGATGTAGAAATTGGAAAAGAAACAACAATTTACCCAAATGTTACGATTGAAGGCAAATCAAGTATTGGTGCAGGAACAACTATTTTACCAAATAGTTTCTTGGTTAATGCGAAGATTGGAAATAAATGTACAATTGATAGTTCTAGAATTTCAGATAGTGAAGTTAAAGATGAATGTACAATTGGACCATTCGCTCATTTGCGTATGCATTCAGTAGTAGATAGTAAAAATAGAATTGGTAATTTTGTTGAGTTTAAAAATACAAACTTCGGGTATGATAGCCGTTGTGCTCACTTAACTTATATTGGTGATAGTGATGTAGGAAGTAAAGTAAACATTGGTTGTGGTGTTGTAACTGTCAATTATGATGGTAAAAATAAATTTAGAACTGTTATAAAAGATGGCGCATTTATAGGAAGTAATGTTAATTTGATTGCTCCTGTAACTGTGGGTGAAAATGCAGTAGTCGCTGCAGGTTCAACAGCAACAAAAGATGTCCCAGCTGGTGATATGGCTATCGCAAGATGTCGTCAAGAAAATAAACCAGGTTATGGAACTAAGTACAAAAATAAATAAGAGGGTGGAGAAAAAAATGAATGAAACGATTGTATTTGCACTAACATCAAGTGTAGAGTTGGCTAATGAAATAGTAGATCATCTAGGATTACCTTTAGGAAAAATCAGTGTTAAGCATTTCGCTGATGGTGAAATTTTAGTAGAACCAGAGGAAACTGTACGTGGACGATCTGTATATATCGTTCAATCAACATGTGCTCCTGTAACTGAAAGATTAATGGAAGTATTAATTTGTATTGATGCTTGTAAAAGAGCAAGTGCTGGAGAAATTAATGTTGTTATGCCTTATTATGGTTATGCACGTCAAGACCGTAAAGCAAGAGCACGTCAACCGATTACTTCTAAACTTGTAGCTGATTTATTACAAACTGCAGGTGCAAATCGCTTAATTACAATTGATTTACATGCATCTCAAATTCAAGGTTTCTTCAATATACCAATTGATGATTTAACAGCAGTACCTATGATTGGTCAATACTTTAAATCAAAAGCATTAGAAGATGTAGTCGTTGTATCACCAGATCATGGTGGAACTACTCGTGCTAGAAAATTAGCTGATGCATTAGGTGCACCACTAGCAATCGTAGATAAACGTCGCCCAAGACCAAACGTTGCTGAAGCAATGAATGTCATTGGAGAGGTTGAAGGAAAAACTGTAATCGTTATTGATGATATCGTTGATACTGCAGGTAGTTTAGTTGCTAGCATTAACATCTTAGTTGATAAAGGTGCTAAAGAAGTTTACTGTGCATGTACACATGGTGTTCTATCTGGTCCTGCAATTGAACGTATTGAAAATTCACAAATTAAAGAAATGGTTATCACAAATACAATTCCATTAACTGCTGAACAAAAAGCAAGTTGTAAGAAGATTACATCATTATCTGTGGGATATATGATTTCAAAAACAATGGAAGCAATCGAGACACATTCACCTGTATCTGATGTATATAATTTATTCAATCCAAAAAATGATTAGTACAAAAGCCTAGAAATAGGCTTTTTCTTTTATCTTAAGAAAACCTTTAGAAATAGTTATGCTATTTCTTTATTTTTGATTTGTATTATGAATTCATAAAGTAGGTGTAGAATATGCAAGATAGAGTGATAAAAGGATTGAAAATAGTATCAATCATAGGTGGTATATTCTTTGCGATTGTTATGGGATATTCGTTATTTATGTTATTTACATCTGTTGCGAATGATCCAGACAAGTTCAAAGTATGGTTAGATGGTTTTGGTTGGTTTGGCAAAGCTGTTCTGGTTATTATGATGGGATTACAAGTTCTTGTAGCATTCCTTCCAGGTGAAATAATTGAACTAGGAGCTGGAGTTGCGTATGGAACAGTTGAAGGTATGATTCTTTGTTTGATAGGAGCAGCCATAGGTAGTTATATTATTCTTATTCTAGTTAAACGTTATGGAGTAAAGTTAGTTGAGCATTTCATGTCAAAAGAAAAAATTAATCAATTATCTTTCTTAAAGGATGAAAAGAAATTAAATCAATTAGTGTTCATAATCTTCTTTATCCCAGGTACTCCAAAAGATTTCATTACTTACTTTGCAGGATTAACATCCGTTAAAATATGGAACTTTATTGGTATTACCACAATCGCTCGAATACCATCGGTAGTCACCTCGACAATTGCAGGTGATTACTTAATTAATCAAGATTACCTTATGGTTGCAGGAATATACCTATTTACCCTCATAGTTAGTCTAGGGGGATTATATCTATACAATAAAATTATGAGTAAACATAAAGGAGAAATTCATCATGAAGATAAGTGTATTGATACCAGCATATAATTGTCAGGATACAATCTACAACAGCATTCGTTCCGCTATTAAACAAACATATAAAAATATAGAAATCATTGTAGTAAATGATGGATCAACTGATAATACAGCTGTCCGTTTGGATCAATATGTAAAGCACTACAACAATCAATTAAGAGTTGTTCATGCAGAACACTTGGGTGTATCGGCAGCACGTAATCGTTTGTTGTATGAAGCAAGTGGCGATTATGTCTTCTTCTTGGATGCAGATGATTTTATAAATCCGGATACAATTGAATCCATGGTGAATGTCGTAAATAAAACAAATGCAGAAGTAGTTGTTTGTGGTAATGACTTACAAGGGGTATTTGGTTTAAAAAATAGTGTACATTCACAAATTTGTCCAAATCGCAGAGAAGTATTAAAATATTTATTGAAAGACAGAAGTGTTAGGAATTACGCTTGGGGAAAATTAGTTAAGAAAGAATTATGGAAAGGTATTGAATTTCCAGTTAATATGGTTTTTGAAGATATTGCGACAGTACACAAAGTGTTAATCAAGAGTCAAAAAACAGTGCTAATCCCTTCTATTCATTATCACTACAATGTAAGTTCAACGGGGAGTATTACTTATGGTTTAAAACCAGTAATTATTCAAGACATGTTAAAAGCTTGTGCAATGCAAGCGGAAAACATTTTAGAATTTGATCCAACTTTAAGAAATGAAGTAAAGAGAATGTTATTGAGGAATAAGTTAATCGCAACACTTAGTTTGTTACGAAATTTCCAATTTCATATAGAACCAATTCGTGAAATATTTAAGTATCAACCGAGTATCTTAACTAAATAAACAGGCGCGTTTGTAGTATACTAAACATAATGTAAGGGGTAAATTATGGAAAATCAAACAATATTAGTAGTAGAAGATGATATTGAAATTGGCAATGCAATTGAAATATATTTGAAAAATCAAAACTATGATGTTTTACGTGCGTACAATGGTAAAGAAGGATTAGCTGTTGTATCAAATCATGATATACATTTGGCTATTGTTGATATGATGATGCCTGAGATGGATGGACTTACAATGATTATGAAATTACGAGAAGAGTATGATTTTCCGGTATTAATTCTATCCGCAAAATCAGAAGATTTAGATAAAATCACTGGGTTGAACATGGGTGCAGATGATTATATTACTAAACCATTTAAGCCTATGGAATTATTAGCACGCGTTAATTCGCAATTGCGTAGATACAATCGTTTTCTAGAAAAAATTAATGAACAAGATGACAACACCAATAATTATATTGTTGGCGGTTTAGAAGTAAATGAAGATACAAAAGAAGTAAAGGTAGATGGAGAACTTGTTAAATGTACACCCATTGAATTTAAAATTCTTCTATTGCTTATTAAGAATCCAGGCAGAGTATATAGCTTAGAAAGTATATATGAATTAGTCTGGAATGAAGAAGCAATTGCTACAGATACAGTCATGGTTCATATTCGAAATATTCGCGAAAAAATAGAAATAGATTCAAAGAATCCAAGGTATCTAAAAGTAGTTTGGGGTGTTGGATATAAAATAGAGAAGGAGTAAAGCATGATTAAATTAGAAAAAATTTGGAAACAGATTATATTGTTTGTTGTTTCAATTTCCATGTTTCTCGTTCTTATGGTAATGGGTATTGGTATTTATAGAAAGAATTTGTCTGAGCAAGACATGCAAGAAGTATTCCGACAAAATACACAAATTGAATCTATCTTAAAAGATATTACACTTAAACTTTATGCAGAGAATGAAATGTATAAAACAGGTAATGCGGATTATGTAGATATCTTTGTGAATGAAAATGGTGGAATAACACCAGATATAAAAGATAAACTTGAAGAATATTTAAGAAGAAATTATATTGATTATTTAACAGATATCTATAATATAGATGCTGTGTTTATTGATAATACGACAAAGAAACAAATTTACTATAACAAGGGAACAAATTTAGCGCGCGAACTGATTGATGTAGATAAAAATGAAACGCGTTTTTGGTACCGTGTGGATTATGATGCAAAAGGTAATCAAACAATTACGAGTCTTGATGAAAAATTAGTTTATGATAATAATATACTTACAAAAGTAATGATGGATCTAAAATATGCAATGAATGGAGATTCAGGAATGATAGACTCTTCTGGTGCCAATTATGCGATTGATAGTGCAGAATTAGTTGAAACAAAACAACAATCAATGTTAAGCGTTCCAGAAATTAAAAACTGTACAATTATTTTTGCTATTCCAACAACACTGGTTGAGTTTGATTCGATTACAAATATTATTGATATGTACAGCGGTGGGATGCCGTATTATCAAATTGAAGGATTGTATATTCTTGCAATGTTTGTGGTAGCGATTGTATCGTTCTTATTCTCATATGAGAAAATAAAAGCTACCCACTATGGTGCGTACATCGATAAAGCCTATTGGGAAATACGTGTTATATTATCTGGGTTAATATTTATGACGCTTGCGATTCCAGTATCTGAATTACAACAAGGTGCATATATAATTTCTACCTTCAAAACGGGATCGAATATATTTGATATCCTTGTGAGTGTAGTTGTTTCATTGTTATTAATGTTTATAGGGTTTGGTGGTATTGTTATTGGTGTTTATTGGTTTAAGTCAATATTTAAAGATGGATTCAAAGTAACAGTAGATAAAATCAAAACAAAAGCAATTATCATAAAAGGGCTCAAAATATGCAAACGCTGGATGTTAAGTCTTATTACTATTCGTTTGTCGAGTGATGCTTATATTAAACTAGCGGGTGTTCTAATCGTCAATATTTTAATTATGAGTGTCATTGTATTGATATTTGGCTACTGGTTTGGGTCAATCTTCTATTCGATTCTATTAGCCTTTGTTGCAGTATATTTCATGAAAGAAATACAAAAGAATTATCAAAAGTTATTGGAATGTACCCAACGTTTATCGAATGGCGATCTGTCTACAGAGATAACTGAGAATTTAGGTGCATTCGATCCATTAAAGAATGAATTAGAAAATATACGTATTGGATTTAAAGTAGCAATTGATGAAGAAACTAAGAGTCAAAAAATGAAGACAGAGCTCATATCAAATGTTTCTCATGATTTAAAGACACCACTAACGTCAATGATTTCTTACATCGATTTACTTAAGAAAGAAAAAGACAGCAAGAAGAAAAAAGAATATTTGGAAACAGTTGAAAGAAATTCATTACGATTGAAACATCTGATTGAAGATTTGTTTGAAGTGAGCAAAGCAAATAGTGGAGATATTAAATTAGAGGTTATGGATGTGGATATAGTCTCTTTAGTTAATCAAACATTGTTTGAATGCAAGCCGCAAATTGATAAAGCAAAAATTAAGTTTAAGACAAATTATTCAAAAGAAAAGATTGTTTTAAAACTTGATGCACATAAAACATATCGTATTATTGAAAATGTGATAACGAATGCGTATAAGTATTCGTTGGAAGGTACTCGAGTTTACATTGATATAGTAGAAAATGAATATGATATTATCTTCAGCATTCGTAATATATCGGTGGAAGAAATTACTTTTGATCCAAATGATTTAGTTGAACGTTTTGTACGTGGAGATAAATCTAGAAATTCTGAAGGATCAGGATTGGGATTAGCAATTTCAAAGGGTTTCACAGAAGCTCAAAATGGCAAGTTTAATATTGAGACTGATGGTGACTATTTCAAAGTTATTATAAAATTTAACAAGTAAAAATCAAGGAAGTGGTTACATAGTAAAAAGTGTAATCACTTTTTATATTGAATAATTTAACTAAGTTATTTTATCTGTTTTGAGCATATGAGTGGAAGTATTTGGGATTAAAGTTATAAATAAGGTAGGAGGTATTCAATATGATTAAAATTATAGATAGTAAAAAAATGGGTAAAAGTGATCGAGGATGGCTACATAGTATTTTTCATTTTTCGTTTGCTGAATATTATAATCCCAACAATATGAACTTTGGGCCACTAAGAGTCATCAATGATGATATCTTTGATGCACAAAATGGATTCGCTACACATCCACATGAAAATATGGAAATTATAAGTTATGTAGTTGATGGTGTATTGACTCACAAAGATAGTATGGGTAACAAACGAGAACTAACTAGAGGTCAGGTACAATACATGAGTGCAGGAACTGGTGTAACGCATAGTGAGTATAACTTAACAGACAATCAACTGAGGTTTCTACAAATTTGGATTATGCCGGATAAAAATGGATATAACCCAAATTATGGGGATTATCAATTTGATTGGAAAGACCGTGTAGGTAAATGGTTACATCTTGTTTCAAACAAAGAGGGTAGTGCACCTGTTCAAATTCATCAAGATATGAATCTTTATGTAGTGGAATTAGATAAAGGAGAAACAATAGAATATAATCTTGCAAAAGGCAGACAAGCATATCTTGTACAAATCGAAGGTACAGGTAAAGTTAATGGGTTACATATGAATGAAAAAGATGGTGCGGAGATTGTAGATGAAGAAAAAATTGAAATAAAAACAGATACAAAAGCACATTACATTCTATTTGATATGAAAGCCGAATAAATATAATTCTAATTAAGATATTGAAAGATGGGGAGAAAGTATTATACTTAAAGAGTACTTGCTCTCATCTTCTAATCGGTTAGGAAACACGGTTCTCATCCGTGAAACAGGGGTTCGAATCCCCTTGGGAGTACCAATTTAAACATCAAACATTTTTGAATAATGTTTTTTTATTTTATATGATGGTATTAAACGTGAGATTTTTATGTAATTTGCACTACTTTAAACCGACATTAGTTAAGGAGATTGTTATGCTTGATATATACAAACCTAATTTAGATGATTTATGGTTTAGAGAAAACTTGATGGCTGATGAGGATACGATGTCATACAACAAAGCTTGGGGAGGCACAATTGCATTTCCAAAAGATAAGTGGCAAAATTGGCATCAAACTTGGATTGAAGGATCTCCATTTCATAACTACTATAGATATTTATACGATACCGACAGCAAGAATTTTGTGGGAGAAATTGCTTATCATTATGATAAGAAAAGGAAAATTCATATTTGTAATGTAATTATTTTAGCGAAATATAGAAACAAAGGGTTTGGTGCAAAAGGAATTCAATTGCTCTGTACAATGGCAAAACAAAATGGAGTATTGACACTGTATGATGATATAGCTGCTGATAATCAATCATACAAATTATTTTTAAAAAATGGATTTACAATTGATTATCAAAATAATGAAGTTGTAATGGTAAAAAAGACTCTATAAATTTCAATTTATTTTGTATAGGATAAATATTTATTAAATTCTAAGAATGGAGGCGTTATCTGTGGATGTTTCATTAATACATATGCGTGAACTGATTGACGCCATTTTGAAGGTAAGGTTTTCTGACGTAGAACTGGAACGCAAATACTGTGAAGAACTGTTGGAACTAGCGGAGAAGCAGGGATCAACCTATGCAAAGTCTTTCGCACTTACGTATTTAGGAGATTATTATTTAGCGATGAATGATTCTGTGAATTCTGGAAAATATTTATCTGCTGCACGAGAATGCTGTCTTGAACAAACTTATCCTGCCTTATATATGAAAATTTGCCATTTGTCAGGATTTTACTATCATGTAATAAACGATGAGCAAAATGCTTTGCAATATTATACAGAATCACAAGCTATCGCAAGTACGTTAGGTGATACACATCAAATCTGTAATGCGTGGAATAATATTGCGGATATGTTTGAACGTCATGAAAATTATGAACAAGCAAATCATTATTATATGATGGCATATCAAACAATGTTGGATAAAGATTGCAAAGATGCACGATTACTTATGATGATTGAATATAATTTGGCAAAAAACAATGGATATATTAAAAACTATAATGACATGGAATATTACTTAAGTCTCTGTGAAAATACATCAAGTACGACTGATGAAGAAGCTGCCTTTAACCATATTGCATGTCAGTCAGGATGGTGTTTATTAGCTGCATATAGAAATGAATCTGAAAAGGCTGTAAATATAGCGAATGATATTTTGAAAAATGATTTATATGGTGTTACAGATCAATATGCAATTATGGAGTTTTTGACACCAGTTGCATTAGCGATGGTTAATTTGAAGAATAGCGAATGTGCAAAAAAATACATTGATTTACTTATGATGCATTGCACCACGAATGAAATACTTCCTATGAGGCAGTTGATAGATATTAAAGTACAATATGCACAAGCCTTTTCACATGATGCTGAATTATTAGAAAGTTATAAAAGTTATTACTTAACCTTACAAAAAATCCTAAAGGCAGAGGACAATGTGAGAGCTAGTGGGATGGAAGCAAAAATTAATTTACTTGAAATGATTAAGAAGCATAAAACAACACTTAAAGAATATGAACGACTTTCGGATGAAGCAAACTTAGATGAATTAACTGGACTTTATAATCGACGATATTTTAATACAAGTATTTTAGAGGTGCAAAACGTCAAAAATCATGTAGGAATTATAATGCTAGATATTGACTTCTTTAAGCAATTTAATGATACGTATGGACACATAAGTGGTGACTTTGCTTTAAGAGAGATTGCAGCGATAATGAAAAAGAATTCTGATAAAGGTATAATACCTTGTCGATATGGTGGAGATGAATTTGTATGCATTTGTATCAATGCGACAGATAATGAGATTGAAGACTTTATAAAGAAGGTGCAAGATGATGTGAAAAAACTTGCGATTCTTCATGAATCATCACTTTGCAGCGATATTGTAACGCTTTCGATAGGATACAGTAATATGGTCGAAGAATTTTATGGTGACATTGAGGTAGCTATTAAACAAGCGGATAATGCACTTTACAAAGCAAAGGAAGCAGGGCGAGACTGTTGGAGAAAATTTATAGGTCGTCGTGCTGTTGATAATTAGTATAAGAACAGTACTCCGCAGGTTACTAGAACGTTATCACATATAATTGTATTAAAATAAAACAAGGGCGCTAGGTTAGCGTCCTTGTTGTGTGTTTGTGATAAATAGTTTTTCAAATTCGTCGACAGGCATTGGCTTGTAGTAATAGAATCCTTGAATAAAGTCACAACCAATTTCCTTTAAATAATTTGCGTAGTCTTCAGTTTCGATACCTTCAGCGACAACTTCCATGTCCATGTCATGTGCGATATCTACGATATGGCAAATGAGAGAACGCTCTTTATCATTGGTGATATCCTTGAATAAGGAGCGGTCTATTTTAAGTTCAGATAGTTTGACACTCGTTAAGATATCAAAGGAAGAGAATCCACTTCCAAAGTCATCCAAAGCACAACTAAATCCAAACTCATATATATTAGTAACTAAAGGTAGTAAATGTTCGATATCATTTAAGACAATACTTTCAAGTAATTCAATTCTCACAGAATCAGGAGATATATTATATTTCTTAAATGCGGATGTAAATTCATCCATAAAGAAAGTTCCGTTGAAATATGCTTTTGATAAATTGAAACTGATAGAAAATTTTCTTCCGTATTCCTTTAACCAACGTTCCATATAACTACAGGCTTTATCAAATAGATATAAATCCATTTCGCGAATAAATCCATTTTCTTCAATATTAGGTAAGAAACTTGTAAGAGGAATCATACCTCTTTTAGGATCAATCCAGCGAACAAGAGCTTCTGCGGAATCAACTTGCCCCGTTGCAAGATTTACTTTAGGTTGAAGGTAAAGTTTGAAATCACCGTTTGCTAAAGCTTCAGGAACTAGATTTTCTAATTTTAAGAAGTCTTCTTTTTGATCTTGATACGAAATGTAATACATATCGTAGTTAGTTTCTGGGAATGTATACTCAGAAGCCATTCTACTAATTTCTGCATAATACCTTGCAGTATAGAAATCGACATCAGGGTGATTTAAAGGGCAATATCCCATTTCAAGATATAGGGGACGACCATAGTTCTCTTCAAAGAAATTTTTTACCGCAAAATGAAACTCATGTGCTCTGCGGTGTAAATCATCAAGATTTGCTTCACATTTAATGAGTAGATTAAAATAGTATGAGTGTATACGTACAATGTATTCATCATCACTTAGACAAGTACACAATCTATTATATGCAACCTGAATAAGATCTTCTCCCTTATCATCGGCTAACATGTGACTGAAAGTAATAAAATTCTTAAGTTTTATACTTACTAATGAATAGCCATTTTGATTATCCAAAATAAGCCTATCATATTCAGTTTTGATTTTTTGTTCATTCGATTGATCTAAATCGAAAATCATATTTTGGGAATCCATATTTAATTACCTTCCTAGATAATACCAATTAAACACACTACATAAAGTATACTTAGTTTCAATTTAGTTTTCAATCTTAGAATGAGGAATTGATAGATAAA
>NZ_JAVWNC010000050.1:0-15859 GCF_036637135.1 Anaerorhabdus sp.
GTGAGAATGCCGGTGTGAGTAGCGAGATGTAGGTGAGAATCCTACACACCGATAGACTAAGGTTTCCAGGGGAAGGTTCGTCCTCCCTGGGTAAGTCGGGACCTAAGGCGAGGCTGACAAGCGTAGTCGATGGACAACGGGTTGATATTCCCGTACCCGCACTTGAGTGAAGGAATGACAAAGAAGGTTAGCAATACCCCTTAATGGATTGGGGATTAAGCGAAGTAGGAGACATGTAGGCAAATCCGCATGTCAATCCAAAAGCGTGATGACGAGTGAACGGGCGACCAAGTAGCGAAGTTTGTGATACCAGCTTTCAAGAAAAGTTTCTAGCGTTAATCAAGATGCGGCCCGTACCAAAACCGACACAGGTGGTCAAGGCGAGAAGCCTAAGGTGAGCGAGAGAACTGTTGCCAAGGAACTCGGCAAAATTGCCCCGTACGTTCGCAAGAAGGGGCGCTCTTGTAAAAGAGAGCCGCAGTGAAGAGGCCCAAGCAACTGTTTAACTAAAACACAGCTCTATGCAAAGTCGCAAGACGAAGTATATGGGGTGACGCCTGCCCGGTGCTGGAAGGTTAAGAGGATGAGTTAGTCGCAAGGCGAAGCTTTGAATTGAAGCCCCAGTGAACGGCGGCCGTAACTATAACGGTCCTAAGGTAGCGAAATTCCTTGTCAGGTAAGTTCTGACCCGCACGAAAGGCGTAACGATTTGGGCGCTGTCTCGGCAGCAGACTCGGTGAAATCTTAGTACCTGTGAAAATGCAGGTTACCCGCAACTAGACGGAAAGACCCCATGGAGCTTTACTGTAGCTTGATATTGAGTTTTGATTAACTATGTACAGAATAGGTGGGAGGCTTTGAAGTTGGGACGCTAGTCTCAATGGAGCCATCGTTGGGATACCACTCTTAGTTAATTGAAATTCTAACTTATGGCCCTGATCGGGTCAAAGGACAGTGTCAGGTGGGCAGTTTGACTGGGGCGGTCGCCTCCTAAAGAGTAACGGAGGCGCCCAAAGGTACCCTCAGATTGGTTGGAAATCAATCGCTGAGTGCAAATGCAGAAGGGTGCTTGACTGTGAGACTTACAAGTCGAACAGGGACGAAAGTCGGGATTAGTGATCCGGCGGTGCAGTATGGAATGGCCGTCGCTTAACGGATAAAAGCTACCCTGGGGATAACAGGCTGATCTCGCCCAAGAGTTCACATCGACGGCGAGGTTTGGCACCTCGATGTCGGCTCATCGCATCCTGGAGCTGAATTCGGTTCCAAGGGTTGGGCTGTCCGCCCATTAAAGCGGTACGCGAGCTGGGTTCAGAACGTCGTGAGACAGTTCGGTCCCTATCTGTTGTGGGCGTAGGAAATTTGAGGAGCGCTGTCCCTAGTACGAGAGGACCGGGATGGACGTACCGATGGTGTACCAGTTGTCACGCCAGTGGCATGGCTGGGTAGCTAAGTACGGACTGGATAAACGCTGAAGGCATCTAAGCGTGAAACCAATTCCAAGATGAGATTTCCCATTTCCTTGAGAAAGTAAGACCCCTTGAAGACGACGAGGTTGATAGGTCAGAGATGGAAGTGCAGTGATGCATGGAGTTGACTGATACTAATAGGTCGAGGATTTAATCACGTCAAGAGTAAAAAACACAACAACAATTCGGAAAGATACAAAAATAAGTCTAAATCTGTTATTTAGTTTTGAGAGAATTTCTCTCACAGATCTGGTAATGATGGCGAAATGGTCACACCTGTTCCCATACCGAACACAGAAGTTAAGCATTTCAGCGGCGATTATAGCTATGCACGCCATAGTGAAACTAGCACGTTGCCAGGTTCTTCGGATATCCTTCTTTGGATATCCTTTTTTATTTCCTTTTTTGATTAAATTAGGTTAAATTTATGTTAGAATAATTCTATGAATAAAATAGATGAGATAAAAAACTATGCGCAAGAAAACCATGTTCCAATCATGCTAGATGGTGGAATTGAATTTTTATGCGAATATATAAAAAAAGAAAATACGAAACGAATTTTAGAATGTGGGACTGCAATTGGATATTCATCAATCAAGATGGCAAAATGCAATGATGATATCTTAATTGATACGTGTGAGATTAATCCAAAACTTGTTGAGTTAGCGCGACAAAACATTGAAACAGAAGGATTAACAAATCGCATAACTGTGCATCAAATTGACGCTGTACTCTTTGAAACTACTGAGAAATATGATTTAATATTTGTAGATGCAGCAAAAGCACAATATAAGAAATATATGGAACATTTCCTCGGAAATGTTAGTCAAGATGGAGTCTTCGTTTTTGATAATTTGTGTTTCCATGGAATCGTGGATAATCCAGAATTAACAAAGAGTAGAAATACGAAACAGCTAGTAAAGAAGATTAAAGTATTTAGGGATTTTATTTGTACAGATCCAAAGTTTGAAACACTATATTATCCGGAAGTTGGAGATGGTGTTGCAATTGTAAAAGTGAAGTAAATACGATAACATTTCGTATAAAAAGATATTTTATGATAAAATATAGGAGTGGGGTATATATCTATGAAAAAAGGTTTACTAACAACTTTATTATTAGCATCAGGGGCAGCTTTAGCTGTTTACCTTTTGAAGGAAGAACAAGATAAGAAAGCAGATGTCGATGATGAAATACGTATGATTAAACTTCGCTCTGATGAAGAAGATAAAGAGCTAGTGCGTACGATTCAAGAGATTGAAAATTTGCCATTAAAAGATATTCATGAAATAGATCATGATTACAAATCAACTAAACAAACAGTTGATCACAAAGAAACACCATTTATTGATTTAGATGATATTTCAGATATTGATATTCCATCAATCAAGGAAATGGCTCCAGTACAAGCTGCGGGAATAATAGGCGCTGCCATGACTGCAAGCAAAGATGTTCTTGAAGATTTAAGAGTACCATCATTTGTTCAACCTAAAGAAGAAACTATAAAATTTGATGAACCAGTGATTGAAGAAATAATCGAAGAACCAATTGTAGTAGCTGAGCCAACAATTGAGGAAATTTTGGAAGAAGTTGAATTACCTGAAGAACCAGTTGAGGAAGTTATAAATACAATACCTGATTTCAAAAATGAAGATCTACAAAAACTAATACAAGATATTGAATCATCAACTAACGAAAATGAAGAAGATAATTCGTTGCTTGTAGAAGATGATCATTTAAATGACTTGTTAGAGGATTTAGTAGTACCTACGTTTGTAGAAAGACCAAAACCAGATGCTAATATTAAGTTTGAAACATTAATGCATCCATTTGGAGAGCCTGCAATTAAGACGGAGGAAATCATAACTCCAACTGAAGAAGACATTCAAGAAGTACTTCAAGATACAATCGAAGAAGTTAACAATGATAATGATTGGGGTACATTTGAAATACCAACTATGGTACAACCATCAAAGAAAGAATTTGATGATGAGAACTTAAGTAAAACTGCAATTTTTGATTTGCCTAAATTTGAAAATGTAAATCAACCTATAGAAGATTCTCAAAACATCACGATGCGCAATCCGTTTGGTGATGATGATTTAGATGAAATTGACTTAACAAGTTTATTTGAAGAATTTAAACCAACACAATCAATCGTTGAATCAGCATTTGACCCAACGATTGAAGAAACAAGTGAACTAAAACTAGTTGATCTTGATGATGAAGAAATCAAACGCTTATTTACTATCGATGATGATGAAGATGATTTAGAAGAGATTACTTTAGAGCCAATTCATCAAGAAACTCCTCAACTTAAAAAAGAACTAACACAAGATGAATTTGAAGAGTTTAAAAAACGCTTAATTCATGTTGGTGAGGATGACATTGATTTAATTAATCTGAACGATGCACAACCTTTTGAAACAGTAGAAGAACCACATGTGGAAGAAATTGATATTATCAACTTCGGAAATATTGTGGCAGAACCTACAATTGCATTAGAAGATTTAGTGTTAGATAAACCTCTAAATATTTCAGAAATTCAACCGATTGAAGACGAAGAAGAAATTGAAGAATTACAATTTCCTTCAATGCAACCAATCCTTGAAGAAGATGAACTTGATATTCCAACATTATCACCATTTGAAGAGGATGATGATTTGGAGGAAATTTCACTTGAACCTGTTGAGGAAAGAGAATTCCCTGATGCAGTATATGATATAAGTTCACTATATCCATATTTGAATCTAAAATTTATTAATACAGTATTTAATAACTTTGAAGTATTCAATGATGAGTTTGAAATTGGTACTGGGTGTCGCATTACTCATAAGGTACAATTTCCTGAGTCTCAAAATTTAATTTCATTTATTGAAATAATAAAAGAATATGGATACGAGATAAATGGAACTGATGAAAATCACAACATCTTAATTTATCTAGACTTTGAAAATCAAGAAAGTAAAATACTAAGTGAAATATACAATATTTCAAATCAAGTTAATTACTTGGATGGTTTATACAAAGGTTATGAATTAGAACATATTTAATCAAATATAGACAAAGCGACAAGGGTCGCTTTTCTTTTGTGTTATAGAGGCAAATGGTATATAATAAAAAGGCTTTGAGGTGAGAAAATGAGTCATATTATTAAGGTTAAAGATTTAGGATTTTCTTATGATAATCAAAACATGGCAGTTGATGGTGTGTCTTTTTCTATTGAAAAAGGATCATACACAACAATTGTTGGACATAATGGTAGTGGTAAAAGTACAATAGCGAAATTACTAATGGGATTATTGGAGAAGAAAAGTGGCGAAATTCAAATTGATGGATTAGATCTTACACAAGAGAATTTACAAAAAATTAGAAATCAAATTGGAATCGTATTTCAAAATCCAGATAATCAATTTATTGGGTCAACTGTGCGGGATGATATTGCGTTTGGATTAGAAAACCATTGTGTTGAACAATCTAAAATGGATGATATTATTTTAGAGTTTGCTTCAAAAGTAAAAATGATAGATTACTTAAACAGTGAACCTACTAAATTATCAGGTGGGCAAAAACAACGTGTGGCTATTGCGGGAGTACTTGCGATGAAGCCTTCAATTTTAATTTTTGATGAAGCTACAAGTATGCTTGATCCACAGGGTAAAGATGAGATCAAAAGACTAATTCGTGATTTGCACAAAGACGAAACAATAACAATTATTTCAATAACACATGATATCGAAGAAGTATCAAAGAGTGATGATGTAATTGTAATGGATAAAGGACATATAGTCATGGTTGGAAAACCTGATGAGATACTCTTAAAAGAAAAAGAATTAGTATCTATTAAATTAGATATACCTTTTAGTTTGAAGATGCAAAAGGCATTGAAAAAACAAGGAGTTAATATAAAAGAAACTGTAACGATGGAAGGGTTGGTGGAAGAATTATGTCAATACTATTCGAAAAAGTAAGTCATACTTATTCACCTGATACACCTTTTTCATATGCAGCTTTAACGGATGTTGATTTAGAAATTACTGAAGGGAAAATGACTGCAATTATCGGTGCGACAGGTTCTGGTAAAACAACACTGGTTCAACATTTAAATGCACTCTTGTTACCTACATCAGGGAAATTAACGATTTTAGAACGTGTGATTGAAGCGGGAGTACAACCAAAGAAACTCAAATCGTTACGCAAAGATGTAGGATTGGTTTTTCAATTTCCTGAGTATCAATTATTTGAAGAAACAATTCTTAAAGATATTATCTTTGGACCAAAGAATTTTGGTGTAAGTGAAGAAGATGCAATACAAAAAGCAAGAGAAGTAATGAAACTTGTAGATTTAGATATGAGCTACTTGGATAAATCACCATTGGACTTATCAGGTGGACAAAAAAGAAGAGTTGCAATAGCTGGAATTCTTGCGATGGAACCCAAGGTATTAGTATTAGATGAACCAACTGCAGGACTTGATCCACAAGGTTCTCAACAAATGATGGGATTATTTAGAAAACTAAATAAAGAACTAAATAAAACGGTTTTAATTGTAACTCATGATATGGAACATGTATTAAATTATTGTGATGAAGTTGTAGTAGTAAAAGATGGAAAAATATTCTGCAAACAAGATGTGAAGACATTCTTTAAACAAGAATCTCTATGCGAAGAACTGAATATTTTGCCACCAGCAATTGTTCAATTAAGAAATGCATGTTTAAAATGTGGTATGAATTTACCTGATGATTGTTTTACAGTTGATGAATTAGCGAAAGCGATAAGTAAGCAGGTGAAACATCATGAATAGTTTTGTATTAGGAAAGTATATTCCACTTGATTCAGTAATTCATCGTATGGATCCACGAGCTAAGATTATGGCGATGTTAATTGTCCTAATTAGCATTTTCTTTCCTGTGGGTTGGATTGGGTATGGATTACTTGCGGTATGTATTGTTTGTGTTGTCTTGCTCTCTAAGTTGAAGTTTGATTTTATTTGGAAAGCACTTAAACCAATGTTATTTATGTTGGTGTTCTTATTGGTATTAAATGTATTTGTACTAAAAACTGGAACACTATTATTTACAATTCTTGGACTATCAGTTTATTCTGATGCAATTTTTCAAACGCTGTTTATAGCTGTAAGATTAATTCTAATGATTATGATTACAACAGTATTAACGGCTACGACAAAACCATTAGATTTAACTTTAGGAATTGAAGATTTGCTTCAGCCATTTCAAAAGATTGGTGTACCATCGCATGAAATTGCAATGTTAATATCTATTGCATTGCGTTTTATTCCAGATTTAATTGAAGAGACTCAAAAAATTATGAGAGCACAAGCTTCTCGTGGAGTTGATTTAAAAGAAGGTTCAATGAAAGAAAAGATTGTAGCAATTTTATCGTTAATTGTACCGTTATTCGTATCAGCATTTCAACGCGCTGAAGATTTAGCAAATGCAATGGAATCAAGAGGATATGCACCTGGGCAAGAACGTACAAGATATAAAGTATTAAAGATTAAAGGAAGAGATATCATCCTGTTGACGGGATCTGTATGCTTATCAATTGGGATGATTGTAATCGCTTTTGTAGTATGAGAAGATTTAAGTGTATTGTAAGTTATGATGGTACAGCCTATGTGGGTTGGCAATCACAATGTAAGAAAAATTCAATTCAAGAAAATATTGAATCTGTATTAAAACGAATATCGAAAGAAGATATTAAAGCAGTTGCGGCTGGAAGAACAGATGCAAAAGTTCATGCGTATGGCCAAGTAATTCATTTTGATACTAACTTTTATTTGGATGCGAATCGTTGGCAATGGGCATTAAATGGATATTTACCAAAAGATATTCGCATTAAATCACTTGAAGAGGTAGGAGATAAATTTCACGCTCGTTTTAGTGTGAAAAGAAAACAATATGATTATCTTATTAATCTAGGTGAGTATGATGTTTGTTTAGTGAATTATGCCTATCAATGTAGACATGTGCTCAATCTTGAAGAAATGGAGAGAGCATCACAGGTTTTTGTGGGTAAACATGATTTTTCATCATTTTGTGCTAATTCGTTAGAACAGTTCCCTAATCAGGTTCGAGAGATAGAAAGTATCGTTTTTTCCAGAAACAAAGATATCTTAACAATTAGTTACAGAGGTAAGGGCTTTTTAAGGTATATGGTGCGTATGTTGACAGCTACCTTGATTGAGGTTGGTAGAGGTCGTTTAACAGCTGAGGATGTACTGGAAATGCTTGAGGCAAGAGATAAAGATATTTGCAAACACAATGCTGAACCGCAAGGTTTATATCTTATGAAAATAGAGTATAACGAAAATGAAGAAAATCCTTTAGAAATAATAGAAAATGATTGACTAATAAGGATAAACAACGATATAATGATAGTCGGCAACTTATGCCAAATGTAGCCCCGGAAACTACATTGGTTTAGGAGGAAATGAAAATGCGCCAAACAACTATGGCAAAACCAAGCACAGTTGTTCGTCAATGGTTCGTCGTTGATGGAACAGGATGTACTTTAGGACGTCTTGCTACTGAGGTAGCAACAGTAATAAGAGGTAAACATAAACCTACTTATACACCTAATGTTGATTGCGGAGATTATGTAATTATTATCAATGCTGATAAAATTGTAATTTCAGGTGATCAAGTGAATAAAAAGAACTACTACAATCACTCTCAATATAAGGGTGGATTACGCACACGTTCAACAGGTGTTATGAGAGATCAATACACTATTGAATGGGTAGAAAGAGCAGTACACGGTATGCTTCCTCATACAAAACTAGGGGATGTTATGCGTGGACACTTATTTGTGTACAAAGGATCTGAACATCCACATGCAGCTCAACAACCAGTTGAACTTAAGATTAAAGGGTAAGGAGGAGAAAGACAATGCCAGCAAAGAAAAAAACAAATGTAACTTACATCGGCACAGGCCGTCGTAAATCATCTGTTGCTCGTGTCTTTATGACTCCAGGAACAGGTATCATCACAGTTAATGGGAAGACTCTTGAAGAGTACCTACCATTAGAAACTTTAAGAATGAACGTTCGTTTACCACTTGACTTAACAGAAACATTAAATCAATTTGATATTAAAATTAATGTTTGTGGTGGTGGATATTCAGGACAATCAGGAGCAATGAGACATGGTATCGCTCGTGCTTTACTTGAAGCATCAGTAGACTATCGTCCAGCACTTAAGGCTGCAGGATTCTTAACACGTGATTCACGTGCTAAGGAACGTAAGAAATACGGTCTTAGAGGAGCTCGTCGTGCACCTCAATTCTCAAAACGTTAATCGAATACTTTCGTTTATCAAAGAGAAAATCAAATCTCAACCTATGGTTGGGATTTTTTTTGCCTTTTGATTTGAAGGTTAAAATAATCGTGTTGATTAAGTTTTTATTATTGGGAATGTTGCTCTAGTGGGAATTATTTTTTTTGATTTTTATTATTAATAAAATAGTATAAATTAATTTAAATAATTTTAAAAAAGATGTTGACTTAGAGTTGCATAGATGATAATATTATAAAGCATTCGATGAAGCGATCGGGCCTGTAGCTCAGGTGGTTAGAGCGCACCCCTGATAAGGGTGAGGTCGTTGGTTCAAGTCCATTCAGGCCCACCATCGAATTGAAATACATGGGGTTTTAGCTCAGCTGGGAGAGCGCCTGCCTTGCACGCAGGAGGTCAGGAGTTCGATCCTCCTAAGCTCCACCATATTTCAAAATAAACATGAAATCAATTGGTTTCGTGTTTTTTTTTTTTTTATCTTTGTACATGATAATAGTTGGGTTTACTTTCTCTAAAAATGAAGTTGAATAAATAAAGGTATAAAGATAACCATTATCAGAAAGTGAGATATTAAAATATAGAGTTAGTGTAAAAATAAAGTATGATATAATTCATACAAGTGAGGTGTTAAAATGATAAAAGCTCCAGTAAATAAAATAATTCCTTTTTCCAATGTAGATGGTCCTGGTAATCGTACTTCTATCTTTTTTCAGTCCTGTCCATTTCGTTGTTATTATTGTCATAATCCAGAGACAATAAATATGTGTAATCATTGTGGGGAGTGTGTAGCAACATGCCCTGTTAAAGCATTAACTGTTGTGAAGGGGAAAGTCGTTTGGAACCCTAAGATTTGTATTGATTGTGATGCATGTATCAAAACTTGTAAGAATTTGTCATCTCCAAAGATAAGAGAAATGACCACTAAAGATTTAATGGCTGAAATCAACAAGCAGAAGGGCTTTATTCGTGGAATTACAGTGAGTGGAGGAGAATGTATGAATCATTCAGAATTCCTCTTAGAATTGTTTAAAAAGGCAAAAAAAGAGGGGTATACTTGCTTGCTTGATTCTAATGGTATTTATGATTTCTCTAAATATGAAGAATTATTAGATATAAGTGATGGTGTTATGTTAGATGTAAAAGCATATGACAATAAATTTCATGAATATTTAACAGGTGCTTCCAACAAAGAAGTTCAAAAAAACTTGAAATATTTACTTAAGAAAAATAAATTAGTGGAAGTTCGTACGGTTCTATTACCAAATGAACAGAAACAGAATGAGGTTACAGTAAGAGAAGTAAGTCAAATCATTCAAGATAAAACGGTTTATAAATTGTTGCGATATCGTCCATTTGGAGTTAGAGAAGAAGGATTAAAAGAAATGGGGAAATCAATCACAACGGAGAAAGAAGCAGAAAAACTTGCGAAGTTGGCAATAAAATTAGGTGCTAAGCATACAATTGTAGTATAACAAAATGAAGGATAATCAAAATGATGATTGATTATCCTTTTCTTATCAAATTATTTACTGGGTAATGATATAATAAAATTAACTGAGGTTGAAACTATGAATAAAGGAATAGAGAGTCAATATCATTTAAATTTATTTGAACGTGAATATAATGATGCGTTATTTTGTGTAGATCTTAATGATGAAATGAACCTTCTTTTTGCTAGTGATGAGTTTTATGTATTGCACAATAAAACAAGAGAAGAGTTTAATGCACAATATGGCAATAAATATGAACTCTATTTATCAACAATTAATGATAATCAATTGATTCAACAAATGGTTGAATCAAGTAGTGATGTAGGTAAGATTCATAAATGGAATTTCTCGCTATTATTGGATAATGGAATTAATGATTATCAAGTAACTACACTGACATGCAACGAAAATAATCGTTTTTTGATGTTTGGTATATTCAATAAAGAAACAAACGAAAAAAATATTCAACCATTACCTTTTGATGAATTAGCACAATGTATTCTACTTATTTCTGCAAATAAAGATATGCGTATATTCAATTGTTTTACCATGCAAGAAAGTCTCATTCATGCTCACGCAATCAACTCAAAGTGTTCTTTGAGAAACTATATGGTTAAAGAAGACATTTCAAGAATACAAAATGCAATCGAAGGAGCAATAGAAAGAAACGAAAAGAGTCTTTCCATTGCAGTAACGATGAAAGATAATGACAAAACATATTATGTTCAACTCAAAGGCTATTTCTTTATTTATGAAGATCAATTATCACTAAGTTTTACTTTGAAAAATGGAAAAGAGACATACCGAAATGAAGCTCATTTTATGCCTGAAATATTTGACACAATTGCAAAACAAGCGGGAGTTGCATTCTGGATATTGGATTTCAAGTTAAAGAAAGCAATTCATAGTGAAAGTGCACAACGCGTATTTGGAATACCTGAATATGTTGAAAACATACCAGAAGGATTGATGAAATATAAATTCATTCATGTCGAAGATGTGAGCTATGTTATGAATATGATTGAACAATTACTTCAAACCGATGATTCAGTTTCTTATGCGGTGCGCTTTAATAAACCAAATACAGATGATTATTGGTGGGGTAAAGTTGTATTCACTCGCATTTATGGCAAAGATGGAGAATGTGAAAAGGCGGTTGGAACAGTTATTGATATTTCTGAACAAAAAAGAATGGAATATCTCTATAGTGAATTTGTCAAAAATCAACAAGATGGAAATCATTCCGCAATACTTTATGCAATGTGTAATTTATCAACAGGCAGCATTAAAAACTTGGTAGTAAGAAATGGCAATCTAAAGAAGTTTACAGAGATGGATAGTTTAAACCAATTTCTTGATGAAATAAAGAAAGCGGTAGTATCGGATGAAATAGGTAATCAGTTTAAAAATGAATTAGATGAAAAATATCTACTGGATAAATTTGGACATGGTATTACAACAGTTGAATATGAATTGTTTATTAAACATACGATCGAGCAACATCGCATTAAATTTACAGGGAATATGAATTTCAATCCATTTACATCAAACGTAGAAATATTCATTACAATCATAGATATTAATGATGAATACTCAAATCGATTAATTTTAGAGAGAGTTGTAAATAATGAATTTGATTACGTAGTAAAAGTTAGTGCAGTTTCTAGTCAATTTGCAATTGTGATAGATAATAAGAATCAGAATTATCTAAAGGAAATGAAGGGAGATTTTGAATCACTTAAAAATACACTATTATCCATTGCTTCAGATGAAGATAAGAAATTATTACAAGAAGAATTAAAAATCGAACTTATCATACAGAAACTAGCGATTCTTGAAAATTATTCGCTCTCGTTTAGTTGTGATGAAAAAGAAGCGAAGATCAGAAAAATGATTCGTTTCTTTAAGATTCAAAATATTAAAGAGTTATTTGGATTTTCTATTTTGGATATCACACAAGAGTACTTACAAGAACAAGAAAATCGCGATGTTTTAGAACAAGCACTAATCAGCGCTCAACAAGCAAATAAATCGAAAACTCGATTTTTATCAACGATGAGTCATGACATACGTACGCCATTAAATGCAATACTAGGATTAGTTGATTTGGCATATGAAGATATTAATAATCGTGAAAAAATTGAGAATGACTTGGATATTATTCATTCATCCACAATTCAATTGATGGAAATAGTAAATGATATTTTAGACATAAGTAAAATTGAAAATGGTAACTTACCGCTAAATGGTAGTGACGCTAATCTTATTGATGAAATAATGGCAGTGGTTAAAATAGTTCAACCGATTATATCAATTAAGAATCAAAAATTATTAGTAGATACTTCAAATTTAAAACGAGTTAAAGTCATTGCGGATAGAAAAAGATTACATCGTGTGTGGATGAATCTTCTAACAAATGCTTCAAAGTACTCCCCAGAAGGAACAGAAATACAATTCAATTGTTTTGAGTTTGATAAAGATGATCAATCAGCGATTTATCGCTTTGAGTTTATTGATCAAGGGTATGGAATTGCTGAAGATAAACTAGAAAAGATATTCTCACCTTTTTATAGAGACCCAGTGCAAGAATGTAAAGTTGAAGGAACTGGATTAGGTTTATCTATAGTGAAGAATTTTGTAGAATCAAAAGGTGGAACGATTGATGTAGTTAGCAAAGTCAATGAAGGAACAAAATTTACCGTTACAATACCATATCAATTTCAACAAGAAAAAGAGAAAATTAAAAAGACAATTGAAACAAAACAAAATTTAGACTTAAAAGGATTAAATATTCTTTTGGTTGAAGATAATGAAGTAAATACAATGGTGGCAAGAAGAATGTTAGAGAATTTAAATACGAAAGTAACGAATGTGTCGGATGGATATCAAGCAGTTGAAACATTTAAGAATTCAAAAGTTGGTGAGTTTGATGCGATATTAATGGATATTCAAATGCCAGTTTGTAATGGTTTGGAAGCGACAAAAATGATACGTAATATGGATCGTGAGGATGCATCGTCAATTACAATATTAGCTATGAGTGCGTTAACGTTTGTAGATGATATGAGAAATAGTATAAATGCAGGAATGAATCACCATCTAACTAAACCATTAAATTCACAAAAGATTTATGATGCTTTGGTTCCAATTTTGAAAAAGCCGAGAACTAAGTGAGAAATCACTTAGTTTTAATTTGAAAAGATTACATTCATTGAATTTTATTCCTTCTGCTTTTATGATTAAGAAAATGGGAAGGGTTTTTTCGTTTTGGAGGTCATTTATGGAAGCAAAGAAAATTGGCTTCGCAAGTATTTTTCTACTCGGGATTAATGGTATCATCGGTTCGGGAATATTTTTGTTGCCAGGAAAAGTTTATAAAGATATTGGGGTTGCAAGTTTAATTGTTATTTTGATAGCAAGTATTATGGTATTTTTAATCGCATTGTGTTATGCCGAATTATCATCTAAGTTTAGTGAGAATGGAGCTGCATGGCGATATGTATATGAGGCATTTGGTAAATTCTTTGGGTTTGAAGTAGGTATTAGTGTTTGGTTTTTAGCAATTACATCATTATCGGCTGAAACAGCGGCACTAATGACAACATTACAAGGCGTATTTCCACAGTTGAAAGATCCGATGACTTATAATGTGGTAGCAGTTGGATTTCTTTGTGTTCTCTTTTTAGCGAATATGGTAGGCACTAATTTTGTAAAGATATTGAATAATATTTCATCTGTTGCGAAAATCGCGATCATTGTTTTCTTTATTGGAGTAGGTATATTCTTTATTAAGGTAGATTTCTTAACTCCTTTATTACCTTCTACAGTTACAAATAGTGCAACACTCTTTAGTGATTTTGCGAAAGCGTTAGGAGTTATTTTCTATGCGTTTGTTGGGTTCTCGTTTTTACCTGTTGCAGCAGCAAAAATGGATAATCCAAAGAAGAATGTACCCTTGGCATTAATAACTGTTCTTCTAACCAGTACTGCACTTTATATTTTGATTACAGCGGTAAGCATAGGCTTATTGGGTCCACAAATCGCAAACGAATCACTACCGGCAGCAGTTGCGTTACAAAATATTATGGGTACAGTTGGATATCATATAATTATTTATGGCATGATCATTTCAATTGGTGGATTAACAATTTCGTTTTCATTCAATGCCCCATTTATTGCATCATCTTTAGCAGAAAAAGGTTTGTTTCCAAAACTACTCGCAAAGAAGAATAAAAAGGGGATACCATATATAAGCAGTTTAATTACTTTCGGAGTTGCGATTATCTTGGTATTGAGTGGTGATTTTATGTTCTTAATATCATTGTCGGTATTTATCTCATTTATTCAATATGTACCAAGTATTTTGGCACTAATAAAATTACGTAAGAAACCATCAACTCAAAATGGATTTAAAGTCCCTGGAGGTTACATCATTCCAATTCTCGCACTATTATCAAGTGCATATCTACTTACAAGTTTTACAATGGATATTGTATTGTTTGGAATTGGATTATTAGTAATAGGAGCGATATTGTATTGGATAGGCAATAGAAATAAATTGAAACAATAAAGAGTATAATTAGAAATAAGAGAAGTTTTTTCTAAATGTGAAAACTTCTTTTTTATATTTTTGTGCGATGGAACGAATTGCACATTTGAAGTATGGAATAATATATTTAAAGTAAATATTTTATTTTAAACTAAAAGTTGGAGGTAAAGATGGAAGAACAATTAAGTATGTATTGTGACTTATTAAAACATGAAGAGAAGTGTGATAATACGATTAAAAAATATCGAAGAGATATTCTAAAGTATTTGAATTATTTAAGTGAGCACGGCTTGGAGCTTACAAAGGAAAGTGTAATTGCATTTAAAAAGAACTTATTAACTAAATATGAGGTATCAAGTTGTAATTCAATATTAGTTGCGGTTAATAGTTTTCTAAAGTTTCTAAAAAAAGACGAATATTGTGTAAAAGTATATAAATTACAAAGAAAAGTATTTACTGAAGAAAAAAGAAGTATGGAAATGAAAGATTACATAAAAATAACAAAAAATACACAAGGATTAAAAGATAAACGAATTAATCAAATTATCCATACATTTGCAGAAACAGGAATACGAGTTAGTGAGCTAAGATATATTACTGTACAAGCATTAGAAAAAGGTCAAGCGGTAATAAATAACAAAGGTAAAATACGTGTTATCATTTTAACGCAAAACCTTGTCGCAAGACTCAAACAATATTGTCAAGAGAATAGAATAGTAACAGGGTCGATATTTATTACAAAAAGTGGAAAGTCATTAGACCGATTTTATATTTGGCGAATGATGAAACGAATAGCAATTAAGGCAGATGTTTTAAGAAGCAAAGTATTTCCACATAATTTTAGACACTTGTTTGCAAAAACATTTTATGAGAAACAAAAGGATATAGTTCGATTAGCTGACTTCTTAGGACATAGTAATATTGAAACCACAAGAATTTATGTTGCAACTAGTAACTTAAATGAATGTAGGGTACAACTTGAACACTTATTCAGAAACTAAAAATAAAACAACATAATCTACATTATGTTGT
>NZ_JAVWNC010000051.1:0-14464 GCF_036637135.1 Anaerorhabdus sp.
AATAATAGGACATAATGAAATAATAAGTATAGGTGCATCTATATTGGTATTGAATGAGAATAAAATTCTTTTACAACTCCGCTCAGACACAAAAACATGGGGGATACCGGGTGGTGCAATTGAAATAGGAGAAACATTAGAAGAAGCAGCAGCAAGAGAATTAAAAGAAGAAACTGGATTAATTGCGTCAAAGTTTAAATTATTAAATGTGTTTTCTGGAAACAAGATGTTTATGGAGTATCCAAATGGTGACAAAGTATATACTGTTCCTGTTTTATATGAAGCTTTAGATGCAAGTGGAACACTATCTATCAATGATGATGAAAGCTTGGATTTAAAATATTTCAGTTTTGAAGATTTACCTATACTGGAACAAAGAGCACACTATATAATTGAATGGATTATTAAAAATAGAACGCTTTGTTAGGATTACATCATGCGATTGAATGAATTGTATATGGTGAAAAATAAGTGACTATAAAAGAGAGAAAATTAACTAGTTTTGACAGATTATGTTGCCAAACCACAACATTTCTTGATAGACTAGTTTTTATTGAAGAGAATATGTGAAAAAAATAACGAGGGAAGAATATGAAGTATACAATTAAGGAAATGGCAGATTTGTTGGCAGTGACCACACACAAACTACGATACTATGAAAAAATAGGGATCATTAAACCAGAAGTTAATGAAGAAACAGGGTATCGTTATTTTTCAGTAATTGATACGAGGCGTTTTAATCTTGCAAGATTATATCGAGGAATGGATTTTAGCGTTGAGGAATGCTTGGACTTGTTGAGTAATCATGATTCGAAAGATATTATCTCATCAATCCAAAATCAAAGACAAAAACTGATTGATGAAGTTTATTTTAAACACTTATGTATTGATGAAATGGAGAGGTATTCTCAATTTCTTTTAGATATACCCGGATTACTGAATACCGTAAAAGAAGTTGAACTAGAATCATATATTCGTATTGAGTTCTCAGATAATGAAAAAATTACAAAGGATAAAACAGTGCTAACCATACGAGATCATATCGTAGAATATGCACCGCTAGTAAGATGGGTAAGTCGCATTCCACGCTCCACATTAGAGAGAACGAGTGGATACTTGGAATATCATTATGGGGTTAATATGAGTCTTAAGAATGCAACGATGTTAGGTCTTAATTTAAATAATTTTGAAGTTGTAACAGGTGGTAAATACCTAATTACTGTTTTTAAGAAGAATAACGATCCAAACTTTGGATGGGAAACACTAACATTAATGCAATCCTATCTTAAGGAACATGGCATTGAGAATTATGATTTTGGTTTAAGCTCTTGTATCCATTCCACAATTGAAGATGGAATCATGGTAAATTATCATTATTTAGCTGTGAAAATTAATTGATAAAATATTAACAAAGTTCTTGACCTTAGAGTAAGGCTAACGTTTATAGTTATCTCTAGGAGGATAGAAACATGAAGAAATTATTCAAAGTTGCTTTAACTTTGGTATTAGCTTTCTCTCTAGTGGCTTGTGGTAGTCCAAAAACTACAGGTTATAAAGCAGGTACATATACTGCAGAAGCTGCTGGTATGAATGGTCCGGTTAAAGTAGAAGTAACAGTAACTACTGATAAAATTGAAAAAGTAGTAGTTACAGAACACAGTGAAACACCATCAATTAGTGATTTGGCGATCAGTGATATGCCAGTTCGTATCGTTGATGCACAAGGTTTAGGAGTTGATACAGTATCAGGTGCTACGATTACATCAAAAGCAATCCTTACAGCCGTAGAAACTGCAATGAAAGATGCTGGGGCAGATGTTGAAGCTCTAAAGAAAGTAACTTCTAAAGAAGTTGCAAAAGAAGAAGATAAAGAATACACAGCAGATGTTATCGTAATTGGTGCTGGTGGTGCAGGACTTGCTGCTGCAGTTACAGCTAATCAAGAAGGTGCTTCTGTCGTTGTAATAGAAAAAATGCCAAAAGTTGGTGGAAACACAATTTTAGCAGGTGGAGCATTAAACGCAGTTGATGAAGGTAGTGAAACTGCAATCGCTAATAATGACTCTGTAGAATTACACTACACTCAAACTTATGAGGGTGGAGACAAACAAGGAGATCCAGAACTTGTTGAAACATTAGTAACAAATGCATGGGATGGCGTTGAATGGTTACAAAGTTTAGGTATGGAATTCAAAGAAGGAACATTTACTGTTTTAGGTGGTATGTGGCCAAGAGCACACAAACCAGTTGAACCAGTAGGTACAGGTTTCTTTAATGCTTACCAAAACTACATTGATACAAATGAAAACATTGATTTATACTTAGAAACTACTGCAAAAGAATTCATTGTTGAAGATGGAAAAGTAGTAGGAGTAATTGCTGAGGGTAAAACAGGAAATAAAATTACATTACACGCAAACAATGGTGTCGTACTTGCTACAGGTGGATTTGGTAATAACGTAGAAATGCGTCAAGAATACAATACATTATGGGCAAATCTTGATGAAACAATTAAATCAACAAACCATGCAGGTGCAACAGGTGATGGTATCGTTATGGCACAAGCTATAAATGCTGAACTTGTACAAATGGGCAATATCCAATTATTACCTATGGGTGATCCTGAAACTGGTAGTTTAAGTGGTAACATTGAAATGGGTGTTGAAAACCGTATCTTCGTAAACGATGAAGGAAATCGTTTCGTTGATGAAGGGGCACGTCGTGATGTTATGACAAATGCTTTATTTGATCAACCGAATTCACACATGTGGGTTATTCTAGATAGCCATGATTATCCTACAGGTGATGAAGTGAATAACTTTAATGAATCAATCAATCAATTAGTTGAAGATGGACGTGCATTCAAAGCGGATACACTTGAAGATCTTGCAAAACAAATTGGTGTTGATCCAGCGAACTTAGTAAGTGCAGTTGAAGGATTCAACTCTCATGTTGCTGATAAATCAGCAGATGAATTTGGTAGAACACTTTACAATCAACCAATTGATCAAGGTCCTTACTATGCAGGTGCACGTGTACCTACAGTTCACCATACTATGGGTGGTGTTAAGATTAACACTGATGCTCAAGTAATTAATACAGAAGGCAATGTAATCCCTGGATTATATGCTGCTGGTGAGGTAACTGGTGGTATTCATGGTGCTAACCGTTTAGGTGGTAACGCATTAACAGATACTGTCGTATTTGGTCGTATTGCAGGTTCATCTGCAGCACAAGCTAAATAATTGAAATAGCTTCTTCCGTAGGCATCTTACTAGAAATAGTAGGATGCTTTTATTTTGATAGATACTTACAATAAAATATGGAATGAATGTGATAAACTTGTAATAAGAAATAGAGGTAAGTAGATCATGAAAAGTGTGAATCTTATTGGTATTGGTAGACATGCAAAATTAAATATTATTCCTGCATTACAACATTTAGGTGTAACAATAGAATCAGTGACAACGCATTCAAAAGAAAAAGCATTACTTGAAATGCAACGTTGTGGTATTGTTGCGGATGTTTATGATGATATTGATGTCATGCTGAATGAGTCAAAGAGTGAGTATGTGATTGTAGTGGTACCAATGGAAGAAGCGAGTTCTTGTATAATTCGATGTCTTGAAAAAGGTAAGAAAGTATTTACTGAGAAACCTTGTGGGTTAGATAACAAACAAGCTCAAGCAATTTATAATTGTTCTAGAGATACCCATATTCCTGTTTTTACAGGCTATATGAAACGATATGCACCTGTTTATACCATGATGAAGGAACATATCAAAAAAGCGGATATGGGGCTTGTACGCTCATTTAATGCACATTTCAATGTTGATGCAAGTGCCTTTTGTAAAACCGACAAAGACTTTATGTTTGCAGTCGCTAGTCATTATCTTGATTTAATACAATTCCTGTTTGAAGATATTCAAGATATACATGCAATTAAAAACACACAAGGTAAAGGTGTCTCCTATATTCTTACCATGGTAATGAGTAATGGGATTATAGGTACACTCTCACTCGAAAATCGTGCTCCATGGACTAGAGAAAGTGAAGGAATCACATGTACAATGGATGGTGGATTTATTCAAAGTAATGAACTTAATGAATTCATACTACACAAGAATTGTTTGGATAATGATTGGAAAACATTGAGTGAACAAGACCTTGTATACAAAGAAAATTATTCCCCTGCATCAGGTACATTAAAGGATTTATATCTACGTGGTTTTGTACAAGAAATAGAAGCGTTCGTTAACGATGAAATTCAAGATATAGATAATAATATAAAATTAACACTTGTACTTGAAAACATAATCCAAGAATTAAAAAATGGTGATCACTAGTCACCATATTCTATTATCGGCATTAAAATATTGACAATGAATTTATTTTCATCATATGTGAAAGTAATTGTACCGTGTAGATCTTCAATCACACGTTTTACATTGTTGATACCATAACCATGATTCTTATCTTGTTTTAAAGATAAAAGTTGATTATCAGATTGCTTAATTGACCCATCAAATGAGTTTGTAAGTGAAATAAACAACTGTTCTTTATAAATGTTCATCTTTAACTCAATGTATTTATTACTCACACGTGATGTTGCTTCAATCGCATTATCCAATAAGTTAGAAAGTATTATACATAAATCCAAGTCAGGGATATCAAATTGATTGGGAATAAGAATATTATAATCAAGGTTAATATTATTCTGTTTACATAATAACATCTTTTGATTCAACAAAATATCAACGGTATTATTTCCTGTAAAGACAAGGGATGATATTTGTTGAATATTCTCATCAAAACGGTTGATATAATCCAAAGCATATTGAATTTGATTGTTTTGTAGGTAACCACGAATCATACTTATATGATTTTTTAAATCATGTTTTATAGAACGTATTTCTTGATTATACGCAGATAATTCTTTGAAGTGTTGTTTTTGTAGTTCCATTTGTTGACTCAGTAATTCCAAATGGAATGTTTTTTCACTGTTGTAGTTTAGTTGGTCCACCATGAAGAATAAGAAAAAGGTATAGAAGAATAACAAAACAGAGATATCGATATAAAGCATAGATGAACTCTCTTGATTTAATACATTCATACTTAAACATAAATTCATTAGTGGAAAGATAAATAAGATGAAATCTATACCATATTGTGATGTTTTATTTGTTAATTGTCTTGTGTATAAGATTAAACAAATCATAAACAATACAATAATGCAGGCAACCAGTTGAGTCATCGGATTTAGTACAAGTTCAAATACATTGTTTGGAAAAGGAATATGATTAGATTCCAGGTAAATTAATGCAGCTGATAATTTTGCAGCGTAATTTAATGTAACAAATAAACTCGTTGTGATTAGTTTGGTACGCAAGTCATTGTAGTAAAGAAAAATACTAATGGCTAATGCAAAAACAACATAATACAAAACAGTTGAAAAGAAATGAAAGTCAATAATATAAGTAAATAATTGAAATAGAAAGTAAGCAGTTATTGCAATGTATCTTTCTTTAACTAAAGCATCTTTTTTAGATAGCAGGTTATCTAAGATAAAGAAGAAAAGAAAGGTTTCCAGTATTGCAAGGAATATAGAAAATAAGAAATTCATCGGTTTTGTATGTATTGCATGAGTGCATCATGTACCTGCTTTGACTTGTGCTTACTCAATAAAATTGTATCGTTGTTATCCAGTGTAATAACATCTTTAAAAATATTCTTTATATATTTTAAATTTACAATAAAACTCTTATGTACCCGCATGAATCCATAGGGTGCAACACTTTCTTCCATTTCACTTATTTTACCATTCATAGATATTTCACTTGTTTGAGTATGAATAGTAAGTGTTCGTGATAGGGATTCAATATAATAAATTTCATTTAGTTTTATTTTGGTAATACCATGCAGATTATGGATAGTTAAGGTTAATGAATCATTCTTTTTTAGGTTTAAGATGATGTTATTTACTTCTTTCAGAAATTCATCTTGTTGAAGTGGTTTTGTATAATATCGTCTCGCGTTTACTGTATATCCTTCTACAGCATATTCTAATGTAGAAGTAATGATTAAGATTTCAACATCTTGATCAACTTGTCGTATATATTTTGCAGTATCTAAGCCATTCACTTTTTCCATTAACATATCTAATAGTATGATATCAAATCGTTCATTACGATTGTACGCATCAATTAAGTTTTGTCCATCATGAAAACAAATGAATTCACATTCATTTGCGTTGTTTAGTTTTTTTAAGCATTCTAAAATCCATTTTGCATCAAATGGATTGTCATCGACTATTGCTATTCTAATCATTAAAATCCCCTTATATATCATACAACAAAGTGAAAAAAATTGTTGAACTGATTAACCCCAATTATGACAGTGAAAACCCCAATTCTCAATATCAACTTGTATTTACAATGTAAAAAGAATAAAACTTGAATAACCGGTAAATATTATGTACATAAATTAAAAGAAAAGGGAGAAGATGGATGACAACGAATGATACAAAAATGAAGAAGACCTTAACCAATTGGAATTTCTTCACCATCGGGTTTGGTGCCATTATTGGTACTGGATGGGTTTTACAAGTAGGGGACTGGATGGACAAAGGTGGAGGTCCAGTTGCTGCGATTATTGCATTTATCATTGGAGCGATTTTCTTGTTACCAGTAGGTGCAGTATTTGGTGAATTAACAAGTGCAATTCCAATTTCAGGGGGAATTGTAGAGTATGTAGATAGAACATTCGGTAAACGATTATCTTTTATAACAGGTTGGTTCCTTTCTTTAGGAAATGGTATCTTATGTCCTTGGGAAGCAATTGCAATTTCAAAACTAGTAGGTATGTTAATCCCTCAATTAAAGATTATTCCTTTATATACTATTATGGGATTTACAGTTTATTTACCACCGCTTTTAATATCATTAGCATTTGCATGTTATGTAATTCGTCTAAACTTTAAAGGTGCATCATCTGCCGCTAAGTTACAAGGATTCTTAACAAAAATGTTATTGGGTGGAATGTTAATTGCAATGGGAGTTTCACTATTTACAGGTGGACCTCATCATTTACAACCTATTGTATCCGAATCAAATGGAAATAACTTAATACTAGGTATTATCCCAGTATTAGTAATGACTCCTTTCTTCTATGCAGGATTTGATACAATTCCTCAACAAGCAGAAGAAGCAGCTGAAGGATTGGACTGGAAAAAGTTTGGTCAAGTTATCTCTTTAGCATTACTTGCAGCAGGAGTATTCTACGCATGTTGTATCTATGCATTTGGTACTATTGTTCCTTGGAATGAATTTGTAGCGTTAGGAGCAGATGGATCAGTTCCAGCATTAGCCGTATTAAGAACAATCAATGGAGTATTCTTTGTAGTGATGATGTGTATAGCAATATTAGGGCCACTAGGACCAATGAATTCTTTCTTTGGTGCAACATCACGTATCTTACTTGCAATGGGGCGTAAAAAGCAATTACCAGAATCATTTGAGAAACTTGATAATAATGGGAATCCAGTAACTGCAAATACATTGATGGCAATTCTTACATTAGTTGGACCTTTCTTAGGTGGTAATATGTTAATCCCATTAACAAATGTAAGTGCATTAGCATTTATCTTTGCTTGTTTCATGTGTTCAGCAGCTTGTTTAAAAATGAGATTTACAGAACCATCTTTAAAAAGACCTTATTCAGTTCCAGGAGGAAAATTTGGTATTATACTCGCATGTCTTGCATGTTTATGCATTATTGCACTTATGGTACTACCATTCTCACCTGCTGCATTATTACCAGTTGAATGGTCAATTGTAATTGGATGGTTGATCTTAGGACTCGCATTTAATCTTTTATCAAATAGAACAAAAACAGTAATTCAAGTCGAAGAAGCAGAATAGGAGGACAATCAAATGTCAAAAATCGCATTCGCACATGGTTTATTAATTGATGGTACAGGTAAAAAAGAAATAAATGATTCACTTGTTTTAGTAGAAGATAAGAAAATAGTTTATGCAGGAGAGTTAAAAGAAATTCCTGCAGGTTATGAAGTAAAAGACATTACTGGTAAAACAATTATGCCAGGACTTATTGATAGTCATTTACACTTCTCAGGTAACTTAACAGATGATGACAGTGATTGGGTGTTAGAAGATCCAATTCAAAAAACAGTAGTTGCAGTTCAACAAGCACATGAATGTTTGGAACGTGGGTTAACAACTGTAGGTGAAATTGGACGTTCAGGTCTACAAATTCGTGACATGATCGAAGCTGGTGTTATGAGTGGACCACGTGTTGTTGGTACAGGATTAGGTTTTTGTAGAACTGCAGGACATGGTGATTCTCACAAACTTCCTCAAAGCTACAACAATGATTCACATCCTTGGGCTGAAAGAATTGACGGACCTTGGGATCTTAGAAAAGCAGTTCGTCGTAGATTAAGAGATAATCCAGATGCAATCAAAATTTGGTCAACAGGTGGTGGTATTTGGCGTTGGGATCAAAAACTTGATCAACATTACACATTAGAAGAAATTCAAGCTGTAGTGGACGAATGTAACATGGTGCATATTCCAGTTTGGTCTCATGCAGAAGGTTATGGAGGAGCTTTAGATTCATGTAAAGCAGGTGTTCATTTAATTATTCATGGTCAAACATTAAATGATGAATGTTTAGACATCATGGCAGAAAAAGGTATCTACTTCTGTCCTACAATCCAATTCTTAAATGAATGGTTTAAAACATATGAACCTCCTTATATTCCAGAAGTTCATGATAAGTTCCCTGGTGCTACTGTTGCGGAAAAAGAATTAAATCGTGTATATTCAAACCTACGTCGTGCAAAAGATAAAGGAATCGTACTTACTATCGGTTCTGATTCATTCTGCTCAAGCTTAACTCCTTATGGAACAACAGCAATCGGTGAAATGTATTCATTCAATGAAAAAGCTGGAATCGATCCAATGGATGTTATTGTTGCAGCTACAAAGAATGGTGCAGACATGTTAAAAGTGGGTGATATTACTGGAACACTTGAAGAAGGTAAATTCGCAGATTTATTAGTTATTAATGGAAATCCACTTGAAAACATTCGTGCTATCGCAGTAGATAACATGGATGTCATCATGAAAGAGGGTACAATCTACAAAGGTTAATAGAGGGTGATACTTTGAAAAAAGTATCACTCTTCTTTTAATTTGAATAAAGATATGAAAACACTATTATAATTCAAATAAATCGTTATTCATGACAAGGAAAAGATTTCGATTTAGAATAGGACTATGGAGGTATTATTGTGAAAACAAATTCTTATTTTGATGGAGGGTTACTTGGACTTATTGGAGTAAATCTAATTACTGCTCTTGTATCAGTGATCACGTTTGGAATTGCGTTTCCTTGGTTGATTTGTTATAAATTAAGTTGGGTTGCTAGACATACAGTAATTGAGGGTAGAAGACTTAAGTTTGTAGGAACCGGTATGAGTCTATTTGGACATTGGCTAGCTTGGCTATTACTAACTATTATTACATTAGGTATATATGGATTTTGGGTAGTAATTAAAATGAAACAATGGGAAGTATCAAATACAATATTTGAAGAAGTATATTAATATAACTACATTCTAAAATATACCCTATGTCATTGACATAGGGTATATTTTAAAATTGCAATTGTCCAAAAAAACATGACACAAATATAAGAAACTTTTGATAATTGTTTTACTATTTTGTTTGACAGCTGCATTTGGGATTCTATCTTAAGAGAATTTTCTTTACAGTCAATGCAATTTATCATTCAAACACTTATGATTAAAAAAAGAAGTAATAATGAATTAAAGACAAAATAATTAATATAGACATGGCTTGGAATTAGTCATGTTTTATTTTGGGTTGACAAAAGTTCAATTGAATAGTACAGTTAATACAGATAGTACACATAGTACAGATTGGAGGTCGCAATGTTTCTTATACGGATTCAAGGCAGTGAGCCTATATTCATTCAAATAAAAAACCAAGTTAATAAGTTCATTGAGATAGGTGTATTAAAACCAAATGATAAATTACCTTCAGTACGTAATTTAGCACAAGAATTAGGTGTTAATCCAAATACAGTAGCAAAAGCTTACTTAGAACTTGAACAAGAAGGAATTGTATATACCCTAAATAAAAAAGGTGTTTTTATAAGTGAAGGTAATGCAACGGATAATCATTCAAATCAACTTATTCAAGAATTTAGTCAAATTACAGAAATTTGTTTAAAAAACAAGATCTCAAAAGATGAATTAATCAAACTCATAAAAGAAATGGAGAAATAATATGTTAAAAATTAAAAACTGCTCAAAATCAATTCAAAATTTCGAAATACTAAAAGAATGTAACTTGGAGTTAGATTCTGGAAAAATCATGGGTCTTGTGGGTGTTAACGGAGCTGGTAAAACAACCCTATTGAAATGTATTGCGGGTATTTATGACTTTGAAGGATCAATAACGTTGAATGATGAAATTATTTATGAAAATGAAAAAGTCAAATCAAAAGTAATGTATGTTCAAGATAGTAATATTTTTCCTAGAGATGCGACGATAAAATCTATGGTTGATTTGTATAATGAATTCTATGATTTTAATGAAAGTCTGTTTAGAAATTATATCCATCAATTTAATTTAGATGAAAACAAGAAAATATCCTCTTTTTCAAAAGGTATGCAACGTCTTACTGCATTGTGCTTAGCTTTTGCAGCAGGTCCTGAATTGTTATTACTTGATGAAGCTTTTGATGGCTTAGATCCCAAATCTAGATTACAAATTAAGAGAATATTAATTAATGAACTAGATGAGTCTAACATGTCTGTTCTTATATCTTCTCATGCACTAAGAGAACTTGAAGATATATGTGACGACTTCGCAATATTAGATAAACATATCTTATCGAAAGGTAACGTAACGGATTCAATCGGTAATTTGAATCGTGTGCAAGTCGTATATGATAAAGAAATAGATGTACTCAATTCCTTGAATGATTTTGAAGTTGTTGATTATAAACAAACTGGAAATGTACATGTAATTGTAGTTAGAGGAAACATTGAAGATATAGAAGTGAAATTAAATGAAAATAACCCAGTGTTTTTAGAAAAACTAAATGTATCCTTTGAGGAATTATTTATCTTTTCAAACAAGGAGGTAGAATGAGTGAAAGAAAAATATTTTAGATATTTAATTAAGAATAATAAAACAGCTTTATTTATTATTATGTTGATTGGATGCATATTACTTCCTATTTTTACAATAGCAATGAAAAGTGAAGTATCAATAGAAGTATTATGTAGTTATATCGTAATTATCTCAATTCTATTACCCCTTATATATTTATCATATATTCATAAAAAGGATAATATTAATTTTAACTTGAATCTCCCTATAAACAAAACAAATATTTGGATTACAAGGGTAGTATTTGTGATCTTAATAATTTGGATTCAAATTGTATTGAATGTATTATTACTATATCTATTTTCTCCAATATTAGAATTTATTAACCAAGATCCTGTGAAGTTAATGATGATGACATCAATCCAAATAACAATTATTTTATTATTTGGATCCTTCGTTTTAGTGTCGATAATGGCATGGATTATATCAAAGTGTAACAATGTAATTGATTCTATCTTTTGCAGTTTAGCATATTTAGTTTTACCACTACTTTTCGTCTTAGCAATAAATATTTATATTAATTCGAATTCTATATTTTTAGGCATGTTATTCATTGAAGTATTTTATCGAGGATTTTCACCAATTACATTAATAGGATTAACAGTTTTTAATTTATTGGGAACAAGTCAATTCATCATTATTTGGATATTGCAGTTTATTTATATCGTCATTGGATTTATCTGTTTTGTTGCATCGATAAAAGAAGCGAGCAAACATAGGGCAGAAGAAGCAGGTGAAAATACAAATAAATTCTATCTATTCCCATTGATTGCTGTTCTATCTTCATTTTCTCTCATGCTGATTCAAATAAATCAGCAAGTCATATCATTTCTTTTCATTTTCATCTTCTTTATTGGTGTAATCAGTTTAGGAAAAAGAAAAGTCCACATGACTAAGAAAAATGTAATTACATTTGTTTTATTAGCTTTAGTTGTAGTAGGATTTAACTTTGTTTTTCATAAAACAAGAGGATTTGGATTAGAAAAAAAATTAGCTTTTCATCTTCCGATATATACAAAATATACAATAAATGAAGTAATTCAGAATAAAGACCCAAATAAAGGACCTACAATTAAGTATTTTAGAAAAGAATTATTTAGTGAACAAAAAGAAATAATCAAAGAATATATGGATGATTACATTGATCGTTATCATGAGGACAAAAATGCAACTCTTGTTGAGTTTGCAAATATAAGAGGGCAAATTATGATTAATTCGCTATATGATTATTCAAATGATAAGAAAGAATTAGGTTTCTATATTAATCTAAATGAGGATGATTTTAATAAAATTTTTGAACATTTAGAACAAAGTGGATTCAATACCCAAGATACATATTAATCAACTTATAAGGTTATAGAAAATTTATTTCAAACAAGGAGGTAGAATAAATGAAAGATAGTTATTTAAGATATTGTATTAAAAGTAATATAACAATAATAACAATTATTGGATTAGTTGGTTGTATATTTGGACCTATATGTTTTGCAGTATTAAAGGATATTGGTTCAATTCAACTCTTTGCAGGTTACATTGTTATGATGGCAATACTTTATCCAATTTTCTTCTTATCATATATACATAAAAAAGATGAAATCAGTTTTAATTTAAACTTACCTTTAAATAAACAAAGTATTTGGACAACACGTTTTATTCTTTCGTTAGCTCTACTTTGGATACAAATATTTGTGAATATGATTGTTTTATATATTATTCTTAGTAATCAAGCTAATTCAAGTATGAATATATCCTATTTATTACAAGGCACAATTATTTTGTTTGTTGGAACATTTTCAATACAATCTATATGTGCTTGGATTATATCAAAATGCAATAATGTTCTCGACTCTATAATTTGTATAATTTCTTATATGTTTATCCCAATTCTACTTTCATTCGCAATTTATTTATACTTGTATTCTAATACATTATTTATAAATGATGTATTTCAGCTCATAAGTAAGTCATGGTTTTCACCAGTAACGTTAGTCTATGAGATGATGGTTTTAGGATATAATAGTAATAGTTTCGCATCATCGATGATTTTGTGCTTAGGTATATTCTTTGTTATTGGTTGTTTATGCTTTGTAGAAACTAGAAAAAAAATAGCATATCACAAAGTTGAAGATGCTGGAGAGCTTACAACAAAAAAATATTTTTATCCATTGATTGCTGTGTTATTGAGTCTTTCATTTATGATTATGCAAGTTACTCATGAACTCATCTCTTTCTTCTTTATTATGATTCTATTCTTTGGAATTCTTAGTTTAGGCAAAAGAAAAATTACAATCACTAAACAAGCGATAATTACTTATTTGATTTTGTTGATGATGGTCTTTGGATTTAATTTGATTTTCCATTCGACTAATGGATTTGGTCTTGAACAAAGTTATTTATTCAATAATGGGAGCAGAACAAAGTTTGTATTACAAGAATTAAATGGGCTTGAAGAAAAAAGTATGATGCCTAAATTTGCAAGATACACAACTGAGTTCACTCCTGAACAAGTTGATATTTTGGAATCATTCGTAAATGATTATATAAAACGATATCATGTAAATAAATATGAAGTATTAGTGCGCTTTGATGAAGCTAAAGGTTTATTAGCAATTAACTCAATTTCAGAAGATAATACAGAAAATCGTTTTGGTGGCGGAATACTAGAACTTGGTGAAGAGGACTTTGCTAATTTAAAGAAAATGCTAGAAAATAGTAATTATGATTTTACAGAATATGTCGTAGAATAGGTGTAAAGAGTGTGCTAAACTTATTTCAAGTGAGGTAATTCTTTTGATGAGAGATAAGGAAAAAACTTTAGGTAATTTAATTGATAAATGTAAAACGGCTTTTATAAGTTATGTTGATCCGGATGGGTTTCCAATTACTAAGGCAATGCTTGCGCCAAGAGAAAGAATGGGAATAACTGAATTCTATTTCACGACAAATACATCATCCAATAAAGTGAACTACTTCAAAAAGAATAACAAGGCAAGTATTTATTTTGTCGATAATCGTTTCTTTAGAGGAGTTAGTTTAATAGGTACAGTGGAAGTATTAGAAGATCAAGATTCTAAGAAAAGAATTTGGCAAGAGGGAGATACCATGTATTATCATGGTGGTGTCACTGATCCTGACTATTGTGTATTAAAATTTACCGCAACAAAAGGTAGATATTATTCAAAGTTTACCAATGAAGATTTCAACATAGAAGAGGTTTAGTCAAACTGAACCTTTTTTAT
>NZ_JAVWNC010000052.1:0-14158 GCF_036637135.1 Anaerorhabdus sp.
GATGCAATAGGCATTAATATTCCTGATTTTCTCATTATGTATCTCCAAATACTATTTCTGTTATTATAGCAAGAAATTGAAAACTAGTGAAACCTATTAAGTACATATTTAACTTTATATGATATAAAAAATGCATTTTGATAATTATTAATACATTTATTCACTTCTCCTTATTCACTAATCCTATATAAATAATAAAATAAACGAAAATATTTTCATATATTCAAATAATTAGTATAGAATAAAGGAAAGGGGAGTAATTGCATGAAAAGATTTTATTTAATATCACAGAATAAATCATTTAAGCAAGAGATAGAGGGTGGATTTATTTGGTGTCCGCAAACAAAAAAAGATGGTTCATTCTGCCAAAATTATGAATTTGTTAAAAATATTAAAATAGGCGACATTATTTTTAGTCGTTATAAAAATCAACTACCTTATATTGGAATTGCTACATCCAACTGCTTCATTTCAGATAATCCATTTAATGATGTCTCTTGGAATAAGGAAGGATATCAAGTAGATATTAAATATTTGAAAACCAACTGTACTAAGCGACTTGCCGATTATTTCAAAGAATATGAATCATTATTACCTTTAAAATTTTCTCCATTTACAAAAAAAGGTGGAAGCGTTCAAGCCTATGCTTTTGAATTAAATGAAGCTCTATCAAACTACTTCATAACTAATTTTATATCAAATGGTACATTTCTCATCAATTCACTTGAAAGTGGTTTTGTTTATCCTGAGATTATAAGCGATGAAGACCTTGAAAAAACCCATAAAATCGAACAACACTATGGAATTACTCATAAAAAAGCATTTAAAGTAGATGTCGAAAAAGAAACCGAGCAAATGAAACGTAATAAAGAACTTGGTGATGCTGGCGAACAATTTATCATCCATGAATTGATGAAAGATTTAGGCGATTTAGATGATGCAATAAAAAAACAACTTGTTATCCATGCAGCAAATGATTCAAAATATGGAGCAGATTCAGCTGGTTTTGATATAATTAAATTTGATTCTGTGACAAACAGTGAAAGTAGAGAATATATCGAAGTAAAAACGACGAATAAAGATCTTAAACAACCATTCTTCATTAGTAGCACAGAATTAAATTTCGCTCGTCAAAATCCTGAAAACTATTATATTTACAGAGTTTATAACTTTAGCGAAAATCCAGAATATGTTCGCATAAAGTTTAATGATATTTCGCAAGATGAAATATCACCCGTTAACTATAAAATAGAATTAAAGTAGAAATCACTTCAACATTTTGTGATTTCTTTTTTTGATACTTAACATTTCAAGTAATGCCATTTCTAATATTCTTGAGTAGTTAATTCCTTCTGCCTCAGCTCTTTCTTTAAGCCAAAGTGGTATCGTAACATTTGTTTTAACTCTTCTATTCTCCATTTCATGTTTTACTAGATCAGGAAAAATAGTTATTGGAGTTACCATTTCATCATTAGTTTTTAGTTTTCTGCTTGGTGATGGAAGTTTATCATTATCTTTTTCCATACCATAAATATGTAGTTCTAATGCTTCTTTTGCATTTGCACATACTTCTTCAATGGTATCTCCTGAAGTACCACATCCTGGTAAATCTGGAAAATAAGCACCATAGCTTGATTCCCCTTCTTCAATAATTGCTAGATATGTCAATTTTCTCATGACTTTTTCTCCTTTATTCCTGCTTGTTTTAAAATGTTATTGAGTGTGCCTTTGGGTAAATCTTTATTATGTAGTGGTACTGTTACTTTACCCTTTAAAGTTCTGTGTTTAAGTTGTGCATGGGAACCGTTAAAATTTTCAATATACCAACCTAGTTTATTAAGTTGTTTAATAACATCTTTCGCTTTCATCTATTTTATACTCCTTTTTTATACGTATGTAAATAGCTTTCTCACTTATTTATTCGCATAAATTAGGATTCCCCTAAAAAAAACACTCTTTCGAGTGTCTCTTATACATTAAATCTAAAGTGTAATATATCTCCATCTTTTACAATGTATTCTTTACCTTCTAAACGAAGCTTACCTGCTTCTTTTAGTTTTACTTCTGACTTATATTCCATATAGTCATCATAACTGAAGCATTCAGCACGTATGAATCCTTTTTGGAAGTCAGTATGGATTACTCCAGCGCATTCAGGTGCTGTCATACCTTCATGGAAAGTCCATGCACGACATTCTTGTACTCCAACAGTGAAGAATGTTTTTAGACCAAGTAAGTGGTATGCAGATTTAATGACTTGATCCAGCCCACTTTCCTCTATTCCTAAATCTTGTAGGAATACTGTCTTCTCTTCTTTATCTAATGTAGATAATTCTTCTTCAATTTTTGCACAGATAGCGATAACATCGTTGTTTTCTTTAGCGGCGTATTCCTTAACTGTGTTGAAGTGACGATTAGAAGATGGATTCCCAATTTCTTCCTCTGACATGTTTGCGATATAAATCATAGGTTTGCTGGTAAGTAATTGATACCCATTCGCTACTTCTACTTCTTCTTTACCTAATTCAACGCTACGTGCTGGTTTTCCTTCACGTAATGCATCTACTAGTTTCTTTACGACTACATATTCAGCTGCAGCTTCTTTATCTTTAGCTTGTGCTTTACGTTCAATTTTAGTTAAACGATTTTCCATACTTTGAAGATCTGCAAGTGCAAGCTCCAAGTTGATGATTTCAATATCACGAATTGGATCTACTGATCCTTCTACGTGAGTAATATCTGCATCATCAAAACAACGTACTACATGACAAATCGCATCTACTTGACGAATATGAGATAAGAATTGATTTCCTAACCCTTCTCCTTTTGAAGCTCCTTTTACAAGACCTGCAATATCTGTGAATTCAAATGTTGTATAAATGATTTTCTTTGGTATTGCTATTTTTATAATTTCATCCATACGATGATCTGGTACTTCTACAATTCCCACATTAGGTTGTATAGTTGCAAATGGATAATTTGCTGCTTCTACCTGACTTTGTGTGATTGCATTAAATAATGTTGATTTACCTACATTAGGTAATCCAACGATTCCTGCTGTTAATGACATATTATCTACTTCCTTTCGAACACCTATTAGTTTACCTTTTTTTAGCTCTCTTCTCAATGTTTAAATTGTTGAAAAGGTACATATTCGTTTTTATTCTATTTGATTTTCTTGATTTTAGTGCTTTTAACCTTTATTCCTTTATATAATCTTCATTTGCATTTACTCACAAAACTCCATATAATATCCTCTGTATTCTTAAAAGGGGAGTTTTATGAAATTTAATTCGTTTCAAATAAAGCTATTTATGATGCTTTTGATGGTATTAGACCATCTATCAATTATACCTGGATTTTTACCTTATGAACTTATTGCGGTATTCCATTTCATCACAAGACCTGTTGCTATTTGGTTTGCTTTTACATTAGTAGAAGGTTATATGCATACACATGATCGTTATGCTTATTGCAAACGCTTATTCACTTTTGCAGGTATTATGATGATCGGTAATACAATGATCATGGTTACTATTAATCCTGAACTTATGCCTAACTTTCCAAATATTATCTTAGCATTAGCGCTGAGTTGCCTTGCGTTAATTCTGTTTTATCACGATGAAGGTAAGATTACTGGTATACCACCTGTCTTACGTACAAGTACTGGAATACTGGTCTTAGTATTTTGTACATTATTCGCTGAGGGTAGTTTCATTATTCCAGCAGTTGTCTTCATTTTTTACCACACCTATAACAAACCAAAACAAAGAGATATTTGGCTATGGGGAATAACACTTATCTTATTTATCCCAGTATTAATCTCAGTATTAACAACTGGTGGTTCCTTCTTTGATCTTTTCTACACTGAAGGGTATGCAGTCTTAGTGATTCCGTTTATTCATATGTATAATGGTAAACTTGGAAAGAAAACCAAATTCACTCAATATTTATTCTATGTATTCTATCCATTACATATCTGGATTTTCTATACATTAGCGGCATTCATAAAATAGCATAAAGCGTAACTCATGGTTACGCTTTTATTATGCCTATTCAATTCCATCTTTTAGTATTGCGACATACTCGGTAAAAATAAAGATACGATTTCTACTTACATTCTTAACTTTATTTAGAATTCCCATATCACAGAATTCAGTAACAACGTGAGAAACTGTATTGTATGTTAAGTTACAATCTTTGGAAGTCTTTTTTATTTCAATGATTGGGTTTGATTCCAAGTATTCAAAAACCACCCTTGCATTCTTAGATAATCTTCCCATTTGTTCAATCTGTTGACTAACTTTATTATGTAAAACTTCTAATCTTTCTATATTCGCTATTGCATCTTTTGCGGATTCATAGATTGCTTCTAGGAAGAAAACTATCCATTGATCATAATTACCTTTTTCTCTAACCTCCATCATCCTATCATAATACTCAGTACGATTCTTCTTTAAGAAATAGGATACATATAAAACAGGTTTTGATAATACTTTACAATGCATCAACATCAAGATAATTAATAATCTTCCAACTCTTCCATTCCCATCTAAAAATGGATGTATGGTTTCAAACTGATAATGAACTAAAGCTGTGCGTATTAACACATCCACGTCACTCTCTTCATTCATATAGTTCTCAAGATTTCCCATTGCTTGTTTCATATCTTCTGGATTCGGTGGAATATATCTAGCATTTTTTAATGTGCTTCCTTTTGGTCCAATCCAGTTTTGTGAAGTTCTAAATTCCCCAGGATTTTTTTCTTGTCCTCTAACATTCTTCATTAATTCTGCATGTGCTTCTTTAATTAGTCGATTGCATAGTGGCAATGTGTTCAAACGATCAATAGCGTATTCACTCGCATGAATATAGTTAATAACATCTTTTATATTAAGATTGGTATTTTCTTCAATCATTGGGTCAAGTACATCTTCTAGAGTTGCTTGTGTGCCCTCTATTTGAGAAGTAAGTAATGCTTCTTTTCTTACATACATTGTCATGAAGATATTCATATTCGGTATCTTACTTGTCAACATATCTAATCTTGCGAGTTCTGTTCTTGCATTCACTAAACTTTGTATCGTTTCATCATCAAACCCAAACGTGCGATCTAATGGTAAATGCGTTGGAGAAAATGATTTATACTCCGCATCACTAGATAAATTTGTTTTGTATTTTCTAGATAAATTCACTTAACTCACCTCCATGTAAAACTAGTATATCACCGTTATTTCATTTTATCTAATTAAAATGAAATAAGTATATATTTTTATCTTTCTTATTTCATTTTCAACAAAAAAGAAGAAATATTTTCATATCTCTTCTAATCTTCTTTTTCTGCTTTTTGTACTACTCGCTTTAGTTTTCTTTCAAACTCAGCTCTATCAAACATAATGGAAGAACCACAGCCTTGACATTTAATCTTGATATCAGCACCCATACGAATAATTTTCCACAACTTTGATTTATGACAAGGATGTTCCTTCTTCATTTCTACGATATCATTTAAACCATATTGTTCCATTCTACACCTCTGCATTCTTACAAGCTTGAATTGTATTCTTCAATAACATAGTGATTGTCATTGGACCAACACCTTTAGGAACAGGTGTAATCGCAGATACATGGTCAACTACATCATCAAAATCAACATCACCTACTAATTTTCCTTCATCATTACGATTAACTCCTACATCAATAACATAAGCTCCTTCTTTTACAAAATCCTTTGTGACAAACTTCGCTTTTCCAATTGCGACAACTAAGATATCTGCTTCCTTGCATATTGCTTGGATATTTTCTGTTTTTGAATGACAAATTGTTACTGTTGCGTTTTCATTCATTAATAATCTTGCGACAGGATTACCTACTAAATTACTTCTTCCAATCACAACTGCACGTTTCCCTCTTAAATCTACATTCATTCTTTTTAATAATTCAATAATCCCTTGTGGTGTACATGGTACAAATCCTTCTTCACCCAAATGTAGTTTACCTACATTGATTGGATGTAGACCATCTACATCTTTGTTTGGATCAATTGCCCATAATACTTCTTTTTCATTTAAGTGTTTAGGTAATGGTAATTGCACAAGAATACCATCAATTGATGAATCTTCATTGCATTCTTTTACCACACGCATCAATTCTTCTTGAGTTGTATTTTCCTCTAAATGAATCATCTTCGATCCTAAACCAATTTCTTTGCATGCTTTTTCTTTACCTGTAACATAAGATACACTTGCAGGATTATTCCCTACCAAAATAACACAAAGAGTTGGAACCTTTTTACCTTCATCTTCTCTCTTTGCGATTTCCATTTTCATTTCGTCTTTTAATTCTTTCGCTACTTCACTTCCATATATTATTTGAGCCATCTTTTTATCCTCACTATTTTCTTTATCCTTATATAATGCCATTGCGAATGCACTCACACCTGCAATCGCTATTCCCATCGCTAGTGTAACTACGACACCCACAATAACTACCGCAAATACTGTTTTCGAGTCCAAGTAATCTTTGATAGAAAAATAAGTATATGTTGTAAACCCTAAGATAATCATTGCGATAACCGCAAAACAACATAAAGCTGTCTTAATTATTTTCTTATTCATAGTATTTCCTTCGAATCAATCACGATAGTGATTGGTCCATCATTGCATAAATCAATCAACATTTCCGCACCAAAGATACCTGGTTTTGTTTCTACTCGCTTCGCACAGATTTCATTGAACTTCTCATACAATGGTTTGGATATCTCTGGTCTTGCTGCTGCAATAAAACTTGGACGTCTACCTTTCTTACAATCTCCATATAATGTAAATTGAGAAATCGATAATATGGACCCACCAACTTCTTCAATACCTAAATTCATTTTGCCATCCATGTCATCAAAAATTCTTAAGTCAACGACTTTATTCGCAATCTTTTCCACAATCTCTTCAGTATCCCCATCAGTAATTCCAACTAATAAAAGGAATCCTTTATCAATTTGATTGTAAACTTCGTTATCAATTGTCACCGAAGCATGTCTTACTCTTTGAACTACAACTTTCATATCAAAATCTCCTTGTACCTATTCTACTATGAAAATAGGATTAATTGTAGATAACTTTACATAAAGCTAATCAGTTTATGTTGTTTATTTATGGTAAAATAAGGGGAGATAGAAAAGGAGAGAACTTATGTATTTAACCTCATTAACACAATTTCACTCCTTGATGAAGAGTGATCAAAATAAAAAAATCGCTGAGCGAATATATGATAAAGATAATTATATTGAAGTTGATATTACAAACACAGAACCTGTCGTTGCCTGTGGTGTTTTTGAGTATTATGGAACATTTAATCACGCTACTGTAACAGTGAATACGGAAACAGAAACTATTGATAGTTTCTCTTGTGATTGCAGATGGTGTAGTAAAGAAAACCCTTGTGCCCATGTCGGTGCATTAGTATTAAGAATGAGCGTGATCGATCATGATGAATTGCCCTACTTTTATGATACAGCTAGTGAAGATGAAGAATTGGATGAAGATATCCATCCTTTCCTAAAACCTCTACCTAAGCCTAAGATCAATGCTCCTATGGATTTAGATTATTACGCAAATCTAAGGCTTGAAAGAAATTCCAAAGCTTTGATTGATAGTTTAAGAGAATCAATACGTCCTCTTGTGGTATCTCCAAGTGAAAAGATTTCACTTGTACCCCAAGTTATCCCTTACCAATCTCACTATTATGAACCTGTACGTTGTGTCCTTGAATTAAAGATTGGTTATCAAAAACCTTATGTTGTTAAAAACATCAACCAACTACTTACACAAATTGAGCAGCATGATTATGCTAACTATGGTAAGAATTTTGCTTCTTACTTAAACATTGAATTTTTTGATGAAGACTCTCAAAAACTTATCCAATTCTTAATGAAATATCGTTATTTATTTCGTGCTATGCCTACTAATAACTTACGTCATTTTCCATTAAGTGAGCCATGTCTTGAAGACTTCTATGAACTTCTTTTATCGATGGATGATACGCATGGCATTGAATTAAATGAGGATGAATCACCTTGTGAACTCGAGTTTTCACCATTTGGCACTGGTTATTCACTCAATCTAAAACCAAATCGCATAATGATTGTAAATGGGCATTCTTATTCATTTCATGATAAGACATTAACACGACACATTTTTAAAAATCCTACAGGTATTCTCCGTTTATACAATGCATTTGGAATTACTGCAAATCAATTAAATATGAGTGACGTAACTTCGTTTTATCATTTATGTCTTGTTGATATTCTAGATGATTTACATCTTATTAATTTTCCACAACACTTACTGAGTACCAATGAAATACATCGTATTGAATTGTATGGTGATTTAAATAATCGTTCTGATTTAGAAATATCTATTCATTATATAAAGAATGATGGTTCTAAAACTTATGCCTTTACCCAAAATACAAAAGTTGATGATTTAAACGCGATTCTTGTAGAGAACTTTGTTAGAGATTATGCTTACTCCATTGACACCGATAACCACAAAGCTTTCTTGGATATGAATAAAGATAGAACTTATGATTTCATTAAGTCTGGCTTGGATAAATTAAAAGAACATTGTGATGTCTTTGTTTCTGAAGCACTTAAATCCATTGGCACACCAAAACACTATGCTATTAATTTGGGTGTTCGTGTTGACGCAGGTATCCTTGAATTGGATATTTCATCCACAGATATTCCTTTATCCGAATTATCAGATGTCCTAAAAAACTATAAACGACGTAAGAAATTCCATCGTTTAAAGAACGGCGAATTACTTTATTTGGAATCAGATGAACTTAATGAGATTGAAGGTATTTTGGAATCGAATCATTTATCGACTGATGATTTGAAAGAAGGTAAAGTTCAATTACCACTTTATCGTAGTTTCCAAACCAATGAAGCTATCAGTAATTTAAATACAATATCAATCGCAAGAAGTGATTCATTCAAAGATTGTCTAACAAGTTTCAATCTACAAAATCATCATTTTGATATTAACCCTAGTTATCTATCAACATTACGTGATTATCAAATTGTTGGTGTTCAATGGATGGCATTATTGCATTCCTATGGATTCAATGGGATACTTGCGGATGATATGGGATTGGGTAAGACTTTACAAGTAATTACCCTCATTGATTCCCTTAAACCAACAAAACCTACTTTAGTTGTATGCCCTGCATCCTTGATTCTAAACTGGCAAGATGAAGTAGAGAAGTTTAGTTCTTCATTAAGTTGCCTAGCCATCCATGGTAGTGCAGAATACCGCGCTTCCCTCATTCATGATATTCACAAATATAATATTTGTGTAACCAGTTATGACTATGTTAGACGTGATATTGAATTACTAAAGGAAATTGACTTTGAATATATTATCTTAGATGAAGCTCAATACATTAAGAATCACAATACAAAGAATGCACAATCAACCAAAGCATTGAAAGCACAATATCGATTAGCACTTACGGGTACTCCTATTGAAAACTCACTCGCAGAATTATGGAGCATCTTTGATTATTTAATGCCAAACTATTTATATAACTATCATTACTTTAGGAAGAACTTTGAAGTACCTATTGTAAAGGATCAAGATGAAGAGGTACAAGTAAGACTTAAGCGTATGGTTGAACCTTTTATATTAAGAAGACTTAAAACAGAAGTATTAAAAGAATTACCAGATAAACTTGAACAAACCATTAAAATAGATTTTAATGATGATGAAGAGAAGTTATATTTAGCTCACGCTGTGCAAGTAGCTAGTTCAATTGAAAAACAACTCAAAGCAAACAAGTTTGATAAGATTCAAGTCCTTTCGATGATTACAAAGTTACGACAACTTTGTTCAGAACCTCGTGTCCTCTTTGAAAACATTGATGTTGCATCAAGTAAAATGAATGCATGCATGGATATCATCACTACATTTAAAGAAAACAAGAAGAAAGTACTCCTTTTCTCATCCTTTACATCGATATTCCCTTTTATCATTAAAGAACTAAAAAGAGAAAAGATTAAATACCATGTACTTACAGGTGAGACAGATAAGACATTACGACGTCAACTTGTACAAGATTTTCAATCAGATGACTCAACTGTTTTCCTAATATCACTAAAAGCAGGAGGAACTGGATTAAATCTAACTGCAGCAGAAGGGGTTATCCATTTTGACCCTTGGTGGAATATCTCTGCACAAAATCAAGCAACCGATCGTTCTCATCGTATTGGACAAAAGAATATCGTACAAGTATATAAACTCATTATGAAAAACACAATTGAAGAAAAGATTATTAAACTTCAAGAAACAAAGAAAAACCTAGCAGATACCTTTGTAGAAAACAATGAAGGCACTATATCACAACTATCACCAGAACAATTACTAGACTTGTTCAAGTAGGAGGTTTGTATGAAAGAACCCTTAGCATTTCGATTAAGACCTGAGAAATTAGATGATGTCATTGGTCAAGAACACCTTGTAGGTAAAGATAAAATACTTCGTCGTTTGATTGAAGAGAAACGACTTTTTTCACTTATTTTCTTTGGGCCTCCAGGTACCGGAAAAACAACTTTAGCAAAATGTTTAGCGAATGAACTACAAATTCCATATCGTATGTTTAATGCGGTAACGGGAAATAAAAAAGAACTGGATGGTATTTTCTTAGAAGCAAAACTTGCGCCTGGTCTTGTGGTTATCGTAGATGAAGTTCATCGTTTGAACAAAGATAAACAAGATTTATTACTTCCACATATTGAAGATGGTTCTATCATTTTGCTTGGTGCAACAACATCAAATCCATTCTTCGCAATCAATCCTGCAATTCGAAGTCGCTGTCAATTGCTTGAAGTTAAACAGTTAACTAGTGATGATATTGCCAAGGCAATAACTCGCGCATGTACGCATAAACAGGGACTCTCTGACACTTTAATCGAAGATGACGCAATACAATTAATCGCTCGTCATTCTAATGGTGATGTCCGTTACGCATTAAATATTTTAGAGATTTGTGCACTTGCATCCAACGGTACAATTACCAAAGATACAGTTGAACAATACTCACAATTTCCAAACACAAATATGTCTAGTGATGATGATGGTCACTATGATGCCGTAAGTGCTTTTCAAAAATCAATACGCGGTAGTGATGTTGATGCCGCTCTTTATTATTTAGCTCGATTAATTCAAGCTGGTGATATGGATTCCATTGAGCGAAGATTATTAGTCATTGCATATGAAGATATCGGTTTGGGCAATCCTGCAGCGGTCGCACGCGTCATCAATGCAATTGATGCCGCAAAGCGTGTTGGATTTCCTGAAGGTATGATTCCTCTTGGTGTAGCGATTGTTGATTTATGTTGTTCACCAAAAAGTAAATCCGGAGCAATGGCGATTCATGCAGCGATGGCAGAGGTACAAAATCAAGCACTTCCTGTACCAGAATATTTACGTTTAACACCTGTCAATTTAAAAGAAGAAGACAAATATGATTATGATCATCCAGAAGTTTGGCCACAAATTCAGTACCTACCAAATGCCATAAAAAACAAACATTTCTATACACCTTGGCCAACAAGTAGTTATGAGAACCAATTAGCAAAAAATCTGGAAGAACTACGAAAAATCACTAAATTTAACAAAATTTCCCAAATTCCTCGAAAAAAGCGTTAAATAGGCGCTTTTTTTACCCACAATTGACCTCAAAAAGATGATTTTCTGACAAAATTTCATCTTTTTTTTTGACAAATTCAAAAAAAGTGAATAAAATGCTTGAGTGACTGAAAAAATGGAGGATTTATGAAAGCTAAGAAGTTAGTACTCACAGCTGCCTGTTTCTTGGTAGTACTGTGTGGAAGTCTTTCTGAAAACATTCAGGAAGTCCAAGCTGAAGAAACTACAACTTCAACTGTTGTGAACGAACCAACAAGAACAGTAGATGTTGAAGTCAATTCAACTGACGCATTTGATCGTATTAAAGCATCACTTATTCAAAACGCAGTATTTGAAGAAGCTGGTGTAGACCCAACTTTAATTGACATTGAAAAATGTGAAATGATCGTGGGTGCTGTTGATACAACCAAAGTAGGTATTCAAGATATCAACGTAATGATCAATGTAAAACCTATCAATGAGTCAACTCTTTTAATCAAACAAACGATTACTACAAAAGTCTCATTACACATTGTCGATACACAAGCTCCTGCAATAGGATTAACTAAGGATTCTCTTCGTGCTCAATTGAACCAAGATGAAATCAACCCTTGGGACTATGTAGAGTTTATTTACGACAATTCAAAAGAAAACTTATATGACACATTAAGCATTGAAAGCAATGTCGACACTTACACTGAAGGCGAATACGCTATCGTGTATACTGCGCAAGACAGTTCTGGTAACCAATCTAGCGTTACATTACCAGTAACAGTTTCGAAACAAATCATCGTTCAAGGTGGAGTTGCATCAGGTGATGATATCAACTACATGCTTGAGCTGATCAATGGTGTACGTGCTGATCAAGGTTTGTCAGCATTAAAACTTGCGGATGATGCAGGTCAAACTGCAATCGCAATTCGTGCATCAGAATCTGTAAATGATGTTAGCCATCGTAGACCTGATGGGTCTCATTACAAAACTGCATTATCTGATCAAGGTGTAGTTTGGGATCATTCACCATTAGAAATTCTTACTTGCTCTGGTAGCACAGTAGAAGCTAAACTAAATTGGTGGTTAAATTCTGCGGGGCATCGCTCAATTCTATTGCAACCAAGTTACGATACAATCGCAATTGGTTACAGTGGAAATATGTGGGCAGCAATCGTCTACTAAACGAACAAGTCGAAAGGCTTGTTTTTTTTATATTTCTTTGTGTTTACTAAAACTTCAGCAAAATCACAAAAAAAGATGAAAATCGACTATTTTTCACCTATTTTTTTCAACGCTTCAATTGTGAACGCTCTAAGAGCCTCTAAATCCTTCGTATTTGGTCGTTTTCTCTTCAAGAACAAGAAGGAGCCAGTTGTGACAAAACGCTTAGGATACACCTCTATGCCCTTTGCACGCAAATTGTTGATTAACAGCTCAGTTTGGTCTTTTTTCGTAAAATTCGATGAAAATATGACCGCATGCTTAATTTGATTCACTGGTAAATCATCAATATATCTAAACAATTCTGGAGCAGGTTTTCCACCATAGATCCCCGTTCCAATAAACAAACAATCCGTATCAAATAATCGATGTTGTTCTGCAATATTAATTGCCTCAACCCCACATACATCCGCAACAACTTTAGCCATTTTTTCAGTATGCTTTGTCCTTGTAAAATAAACTACTTCTATCTTCATATTTATTTCCCCACTAATGCATTCAAGAAACTATTTGCGATACCCAATACAATCGCCGCCAAGACTGTCGTCATAAACGAATCTATTGAAGCACCACTTACAAACGAAAACGCTAATTGCAACACAAACCCATTTATTATTAATGAGAACAAACCAAATGTTAGAAATGTTACAGGAAACGTAAATATTGTAAGTAGGGGTTTAATTGTTACGTTTAATATAGATAAGATAATTGCAAGCATCATTAACGTCTCACCAGAACTAATCTCAATTCCACTAAACAAGTAATTAACAATCCACAACGATATCGTATTAACAGCTAATGTTAAAATTATTCTTTTCATAACCTACTCCTTTACTATCCGTAAGTTTATCATATTTCTACATTAAGTAAAAGATAGCTACTTTCAGTTTCATGTAATGTTCACATGAAGACATAAAAAAAGATGGATTTCTCCATCAATTTAGGTTAGTTCTACTTAATACCAGGACCAGTAACCGCTCCAGTTGAAGCAGTATAAACATATGCATTACTACTACTATCTGTCCAAGTTGCAGTAGTAAGTGTTGATAATGTATCAACATCGTCATTGTAAGTACAACCAGTCATTTTAGTAACTGTTATACTTAACTTCGCTTCAGCAGCAGTTCTTCTTGCAACTTCATTTGAATAACATGCTTTTGCATTCGCAGCTCCAACTGATGCTTTTGATTGATCAATATACCCACTAATTTGTGGCACTAATAATAAACCTAATACTGCTAAGATCGCAATTACTACGA
>NZ_JAVWNC010000053.1:0-13763 GCF_036637135.1 Anaerorhabdus sp.
TGTAATCGGAACCAAGTTTATCAATTTCATCAATTAAGAAGACAGGATTAATTACGCCAGCTTTCTTCATTCCTTGAATAATTCTACCTGGCATACTGCCTAAATAAGTACGACGATGTCCTCTTATTTCAGATTCATCTTTGACACCACCTACAGACATTTTCACGAATTTACGATCCAATGAACGCGCTATTGATTTGCCAAGGGATGTTTTACCAACACCTGGTGGACCTACTAAACATAGAATTGGTGCATTTAAACTCTTTGTCATTTGTTTAACTGCTAAGTATTCCATGATTCTATCTTTAACTTTTATTAGTCCAAAGTGATCTTGATTCAAACGATCTTGTACTAAATCTAAATCCTCGTTATCCTCCGTTAAGCCATACCATGGTGTTTTAAGCAACCAATCTAAATATGTACGTACTACGGATGCTTCACCTGATGATGCTGGTAACATCTCGTAGCGAGCTAACTCTTCCAAAGCTTTTTGTTTTACATGCTCAGGGTAAGGATTTTTTTCAATTAGTTCACGTAACTCTGCTGTGTCATCGACAACATTGGAAACATCACCCAATTCTTCTTTGATAGCACGCATTTTTTCACGTAAATAGTATTCGCGTTGTCCCTCTTCAATACGTTCTCTTACTTTTTCATTGATACTTGTTTCAACACGAGACATTTCTTTTTCTTTTTCTAACTCACTGATGATTAGCATCAATCGTTCATTCACATTTAATGTTTCTAATAATTGTTGCTTCTTATCAAGTGACAATGGAAAATATTGTGCAAATTGATCCGCAAGAACAACAGCAGACACACCTTTTGTTAATTGTGAAATTACTTCAGGTGGAAAATGAGTTGTAGAATTTGCAACATTTTCAAATTCTACTGCAACCCTTTTAACAAGAGCTAATTCTTCAATTTCATCACCTGCTATATTCGTAACTGGTTGAATTAATGCCATTGTTAGCTTATCACCATCGATGTATTCCACAAGTTCTGCACGTTCTAAACCAGTAAATGTAACACGCATAAAACCATCCTTTTTACGGATTGTTTTGATATGGCACAATGTACCAAATTTATAAATATTATCGAGTGTTGGATTATCAATCATGATGTCATTTTGGCATACAACCCAAACATGACCTTCATAATGATTTGATGCCTCTTCTACTGCATTAACACTCTTTTCTCTACCTACCTCGATGACCACATCTTGGTTAGGAAATACCACAATTCCTCTTGTACAAACGACAGGAATTGTTACTTGCAAGCTTTTATTTTTCATTCTTTATACCTCCATAGAACAAAATAAGACGCGTAGCGTCTTATTTATTAGCTGTATCTTTAATTAGATCGTAAGCTTTACGAATACGGATATCTTCAGTTAAGCTAAGTGGTGCAATTAATTCCTTAACTTTAGTGATTTCCATCTTATATTGATCAGCAATACCTTGGTATTCTGTTTCGACTTCTTCGTTACTTACTTCTATTTTCTCAGCTTTAGCAATAGCTTCAAGGACTAAACGCAATTTTACTTTATTTTCAGCATCTTTCCCCATTTGTTCACGAATTTGTTCGATTGTTTGACCCGTCATTTGCATGAATTGATCAAGTGAGAAACCTTGTTGTTGTAAACGATTAGCAAAATCATTTACTAATTGGTTTGTTTCATCTTCAATCATTTCTTGCGGAATGTCTACTGTCGCACCATCAACCACTTTTGTGATTAAATCATTCATCGCTTTATTTTCTGCTTCTGTTTTCTTATTTTCCCCTAAATCTTTTTTAATTAAGTTCTTTAAATCTTCTAATGTTTCAACATTTGGTGCATTCACATCTTTTGCAAATTCATCATTTAATTCAGGAAGTTGTTTTGTTTTAACTTCATGTAATTTGATTTTGAATACAACTGGTGCTCCTTTAAGTTCTTCAGCTTGGTAGTTTTCAGGGAATGTTACATTAATGTCTTTTTCATCTCCTGCTACAGCTCCAATAAGTTGTTCTTCAAATCCAGGAATAAAACTTCCAGAACCGATTACTAGGTTATGACCTTCAGCTTTACCACCTTCAAATGCAACGCCATCTTTAAATCCTTCAAAGTCAATAACTGCAGTATCTCCGTTTTCAACAGCACCTTCTTTAGTGATCATATCTGCATAGTTTTCTTGAAGTTTAGTAAGTTCAGCATTTACTTCGTCTTCAGTTACTTCAGCAGCCTCTTCAGCATATGATAATCCTTTGTATTCACCTAATGTTACTTCTGGTTTAACAACGATGATAAAACGAATATCAGCTTTTTCTTCATTCATTTCATCAATTGCTAATTCAGGTCTAGCAACTGGCCATAAATCATATTCTTTGATACCATCTTGTAACAATTGATTCGCAACACTTTCAACAGCCTCAATCATTACATTATTTTGAGAAATACTTTTTTCAATCATGTTCTTTGGAGCATGACCTTTTCTAAAACCAGGTATTTCAACGTTTTTAGCTAATTTATCAAATGCTTTAACTTGAGCATCTTTCCAAGCTTGCCCTTCGATTGTTACTTTTAATTCACCTTTAGATTTTTCAATAATATTCCAAGTTGACATTTTTTATTCCTCCTAAATGTTCAGCCTTACTATTATAACAAAATTATCCTCAATTTCAAACAAGTTGAGAAGTAATATGCACTATTTTTCTGGCTTTTTTTCAATGTTTGTCATTTTTTTTATGAAAGTTGTCGATTTCGTAATAAATCTTGTCTTTCAGTTAGCTTAAGCGCCAATTGATCCCATTCATTTTCTCTATCTACCAAAACTAAAACTTGGCGGACTACTTGAATCGCTAATTGATAGCCATCCTCATAATCATAACTCAATGGTAAATAATCAAAGCACTCGTGAATAAGTTGTTGCATCACAAATTTATAGAAAGATGGATCATCACTTTCAAACCAATCTTCAAGATAGCTTTGCGCTTCATTAAACCCATCAGACTCAAAGGGTCTAAGACACATAATTGGACTGAATTGATATTCCATATCCCCTTTTATATAGGTAAATGTATCATCAATTCTTTGTTCAATACATGAATCAATTAATAAAGCCGCTGCGTATGGATTAGGTTTACTCTTAAAATAACGCTCAATTAAATCTGTCATTTGTCTTAAATTCTTAGCGTTTAATTGATTAACTGCATAGAGTTGAAATTCGTCATTTCTAAACAAGCATTCTTCAATTTCTTCATCACTAAGCACTGAAATCGTTTCAGAACCACTCATCTCTTTAATATCTTTTAAGAGTTCTTTGACTTCACTTTCAAATTCAACAGGTACATACGGCATTTTTAATTCAGTATGAATTAATGCTTTTGCTTCATCAAATTCTTTCTTCTCTATTAATTCCTTAATTGTCTGTAGAATTTCATCATAATAGTTTTCCATAGATCATCCTCTAAAATAGACCTTCAACAGGGGTTGAAGGTCCATCCTTTAATTATTAGTTATCTTTTCTTTTAAGTAATTGAGTTTCTTAATAAACATATTCTTGTTGTCTATTTCAGTCTCTTTTTGAATTCGACGCTTTTCACTCATTTGATTTTCAAATTCGATTAAACGATGTTGTTCATTCGCAATTTCTTGATCAAAATCATTAATCAGTTTTTGATGATTTCTAACCATCTCATCATAAATTTCAGTTTGTTTTGAGATTTTGATAGCTTTGTCATTACGTAACTTAGCTTCTTCATCTTCAAGTTCATGTAAACGATTCTTACGTGCTTGAATCTTATCTTCAAATTCCTCTAAAACTTGTGCGTAAGAAATTGTATCACCTTTATGCTTATAAGTCTCATTTAATGCTTCATATTGCTTACGAATAGCAGCTAAACGTCTAGAAGCTTTGTTATTGTTATCTTGTAGTTTGAATATAGCTTCTAGATAACTATTGCTTACATTAGCCATATGATCTTTAAATTCGTCTTGAATACGTTGTTCATCTTCTATCAATTCATCACGTAATCCCGTTACATTTTGAAGTTCATTTGCATCATTCTTCTCTTCGTTACTAATGCGTCTACGTAATGTTTCTTTATATTCATGAATATAGGCATCATTCTTAGCAATTTGTTCATTCAACAATTCTTCATAACGTTGTTCTTTCTCACGTACAAGACGGTCAAGTTCTTCCATCGTCAATTCAAAGTTTTCACCTTCAAGTTCTTTTTCTTTTGCCAGGCGTTTCATTTCTTTTTCTAGAATCTTATTTGTACGTCGATTTTCCTCTTCCATAGCCGCCATTTTCTTTGCAGCCAATTTATCAAAGAGTTTTTGTTGCTTATCAATGATTTCATCAATTCTTTCTCTTTCTTCTTCAAGAAGAACTAGTTTCGATTGACGAATAGCTTTGAGTTTCTCTTCCTCTTGGTTTCTTGTTTGAGCAAATCGGTCGATTTCAGTATCAATACTTTGTTTATAAGATTCAATCTTAGACTGTCTATCCTTAATTAAATTCTCAATATTAACAATGTTTTGTTCACACTCTTCTTCGTATTTACGTCTGATTTGTTCATTTTGGAACTTACGTTGTTCAAGCTTTTCTTCTAATTGATGAATAGCCAACGTAATTTGTTCTTCTTGTTTCTTTAATGACTCGTTTTCTGCATTTAGCTTAGTTATTTGAGGATTGTATTGATTACGTAAAGATATCTCCTCCTCATGCATCTTGCTTGCAGATAATTTCATACGTTCATGAATTGCATCCAGCGCTTCATCCCAAAACTTCTTGTAGCTTTCTTTTTCAATATTTCTTTCTTCAATACGTTTCGTTTCTTCTGCATTAAGGCGATTAACAAGATCATCAAAGCGTTTCTTTTCTTGTTCAAGTTTAGTTTCTTCTTGACGAACATACTCATCAATTTCTGCCCTTTTCTTAGCTAATTCATCAGCTAATTGAGCTTTATAGTCTTCATAATTTTGAACGAAATTATTCAATATTTCTTCATTTTGAAGTTGTATAGTCTTTTGTTTTTCATCTTGTTCTTGAACAAATCCTTGAATCTTTTGTTCGTGTTCTTGACTGACTTGATCAATCACTTTTTGATAATTTTCATTACGAGTAGCTACAATTCTCTCCATTTCAGCTTCAACACTTTGTTGAGCCAATTTAATTTCAGTGATTTTTTGCTCGTTGAATTCTTTTGTTTCAGCTAATTCTTTTTGAAGTTCTTCGATATTAATATTTAAGCGATCAACCATCGATTGATAGTTTGCGATTTCACGTTCTCTATCTTCTACATGTATTTTATTATTGCGTTCATAATCAGCAATGAACTTTTCAATCATTTCTTTCTTAGTTTCTTGTTGTCTAATCTTTGCATCAACCGCATTCTTCAATTGAATTCTTTCAATTTCAACAGCATTAAGTTGCGTATTAAGTTCTTCTTTAAGTTCATTAAAACTCTTCAAATTACTTTCTTGAGCAATCTCTGCTTCATATTCCAGTTGTGTCTTACGATGCTCAAAATCCTCTTGTAGGACTGCCATTTCATGCTTATGTTCTTCTTCAGTTTTATCAATTTGAGCTGTAATAAGTTTCACTTGTTCTTGAATCTTGTTTAAAGCTTGTTCATTTTCTTTAACTTTATTCGAATAAGTAGCCTCTAAAAGAGTTTGTTCTTGTAGAATTCTACCCTTTTCTTCTTCCATATTTCTTTGAATATCAAGTAATTCAGAATTCATTTTACTTGATATAGTCTTACGCGCTAGTTCATATTCAGACCGTAGATAATCAATACGTTCATCCTTTTGAACTTCCAATTGTGCAATTGAACGTTCAATTTCTAATCCTTGTTCATTCAATTCATTAGCAAGCGAATTTCTCAACTTAAGAAGTTTTTGATTTTCTTCTTGTTCGTTGGATTTATAATGGTTAATTAAATCTGAAAGTGATGCTTCAGCGTTACGTATTTCAATCCGCTTATTATCGATTTCATGTTCAAAATTATTAATTTGTTGTAGATGTTCTTCAAGAGCAATACTATTCTTCTTTACAAGATCATTCTTATTTGTTTCGTATTCTTCTTGAATCGCCGACATATTTAAGATGAGATTCTTTTCTTCCTCAGTTAAACGGTTGATTTCATCATGAATATCATGAATACGTGTTTGTGCAGTATCACGATGTTCTTCAATACTCTTAGCGATCTTCTCCATCGTATTTTGAGCATTTTCTTTAATTTTAGCTAGTTTCTTATCATTACTATTTTTTAACGATTCCAGTTCTTTTGTATTCTTAACTTTCAAAGTTTCAAAGTTTTTATTTGTGTCTTTTAGAATGCGATTTTCAAGTTCAATTTGTTTTTCGAATTCAGGAACAATCGAATCAATCTTACTTTGTGTTTCACGAATTTCATCTTGAATTTGATTCATAAAGACATCACTATTCTTCCTTAATTCAGTTACACGATCCTTATGCTCTTTTTGAATTGATTTAATATTTTCTTCATACTTAGCTTGCATTTCATCTTTTTTAGCCAGTACTTTTTGTTCAAATTCTTCCATTTTCATTTGGAATTTGTCTTTTGCTTCTTCTATTTTTTGCGCGTGTGAATTCATCAACTCTTCGCGTTTTGCATCAAATGATAGTAAACAAGCTTCATGTTTAGCTCTTTCATCCTCACGTAATGCTTCTAAAGGTTTCATCTTCTCAACAAGAAGTTCGATTTCCTTTTTCAAACCATCAATAATATGCCTTTTATCAACTATTTGAGCATTATGTTCATCTTTAATTAATTTGATTTGATTTTCAAGTCGAAGCATTTCGTCTTCATTACTTTGTTGTGTCAGGTTAACTTGAACTTGTTTATCTTCAAGCTGCTTAATATAACTTTCTACTTGTTTATCAATATCAACTCTCTTTTGTTGAAAAATAGTTTCTTGTTCTTTCAGTTGATCTTGAATGGCTTCAACATCACTCTCAAATTGTGCACTTAACTTAATTAGGAAGTCATTGTGCTCTATCTCAGCATCTTTAATGTCTGTTTGACACTTCAAAACTCGATCTTTGATTTCATTTAAGCGTTGGTAGTGAGTACTTTCCAACGTAAGTGCTTTAGCTTCTAATTCTTTTTTATTTAATTGTAATTTTTCTTCTTCACGGCGTAAATCTTCTTTTAAGAAGTTGATATTACCTTCAAGTTTTTCTGATTCACTTGCGAGTAACTCACGATAGAAATTATAGATTGAATCGGCTTCTTCTTTGAGTTTAGTATCTAATCCATTTGTTTTAGATACAATATCTTGATGGAATGCTTCAAAATCATTCCCTAACTTTTCAATTAGCTGTTGAGTTTGTACTTGTTCAGCAGCTCTAAGATTTGCAAAATTATCAACTTCTTGTTTATAAGTATCACTTAAAACGCGGAATTGATTTTGTTTTCCAGCTAATTCATTTTCAATTTGATTTTGGATGTTTTCTAACTCAGCTAAACGACTATTTTGATATTCTTCAAGATTACGTTTTTCAATTTCATATTTATCTTGTTTTTGTCTTAATAGATCTTTTAAATTCTTCTCGTGTTTGTCTAATAAATCAAGTTCTGCTTTTTTACCTTCCATAAATGCTTCATTACTCAAAGCAAAATCATCAAAACTTGCAGCCCATTGATTTATCTTGTTAGTTAATTCTTGTTTCTTATGATTAAGTTCTAATAATTGATTTTCTTTTAAATTATCTATTTCTTGTTTTAGTTTGTCATATGTAATTTCTTCGTCTTTAAGGGCAATACTAAGACTGTTTTCTAGTTCTACAACTTGTGCATCAAAAGTCTTCTTTAGTTTCTCAATTTGATTTTCAAAGCGTTTAATTTCTTTTTTCTTTTTATCACAATCAATTGAAGCTGCTGATTTTAAACTTTCCTTAATTTCTTCAGTTTCTTGAATTAGGCGATTTCTTTCTTTAATAAACAATTTATCTTGAGAAAGCTTTATTGCTTTGATTTCTTCATCTATTTGCTTTTCCTTCTCAGCAAGTTGGTTTTTAAGAACTTTTGCTTTTTTATCAGATTCACTCAAAAGAGCTGCTTTTTTCTTATTTAAGTCCTTAGCAGCTTTTTCAGATTTATTTGCAAGCACATTGATTTTATGTTGAATGTCATCTGATTGATCATCCATTTTATCCATTGCTTTCAATGCTTCTTTTTCTTTTAAGTTTACTTGCTTCTTGCGAGCATTATATTCAATATCTTGTACTTTTTTTACCCCATCTAAAAAGTCACCAGAATGATTAATATCACGTTCTAGTTTATCGATATTTTTTTCTTTCTCTTCTATTTTTAGCTGTATATCACTTGGTTTAACCTCCTCAGGTTTCTTAAACGAATTGAAAAAATTGAATTTCGCCATGTTAAATCTCCCCATTACCGTAGTAAATTACTTATATGTAATCTAAATTTTACCCTAAAATTGACAATTTAACAATCACTACCGATATAGGAATTTACTTATTTCATAGATAATCGCTTATATCCCCCTTTAAAAAACATATTTAGGGATATTAAGATAAGCATATTCACGATAATAAACATAATAGTTGCTTCAAATCCAATGTTTTGAATATTAAAACTAGATACTGCTAATGATAAAATAATAATTATAAATCCCGCTATAAAATAGAAAAAACCAAAATACTTACTAGCCATACCATATAAACAAAGACATAAGCTTAATAAATTCATTGTAACAATAAACCAAAATTGAAAACTAGTTATAGAGAAAATAAACGTTTGTCCTTTTATTAAATAACTCATCCCAATAAATACGACGAAAATTGATAAACTGGTTAGCATAAACATCGAAATTATTCTGTAAATACATGCATGAAATATATCCTTTTTACTAACTGGAACAAGTTTTACGAAATTAGCATGAGAATACATTTTCTCAAGAATATATAAACTCAATGCAATTAAAATGAAATGGAGAAAGTAAAAATAATTGGCTATATTAAGTACATTTAAATCACTATATACATAGTTTATCGATGCAAACACAAAGTAAAATATAACAAAAATATTAATCTTTTCAATTTTCGTATAGGACAAAGATGCCAGTTGCATAATATTCTTATATTTATTTTTTGTTATTTTATGATAACGATCAAAATTAACATCAAACTGATTTTTATTTCGAACGATAAAAATCTCATAAACTTGAAAACCAATTAAACATGAAAATAAACAAAATATACCAATAACACCGATTTGATTTAACTGATTTATTTGAGATGAGCTTATTGTCACAATAAGCATAATACTAATAAATACAAAATTGATTCCAGGTATGAATGATCGATATCCCGCAAAATTCATTCTACCCTTTGACTTCGTTGTTTCTAGATAACTAATAATAAAATAATTCACTGACATCCATAACCAACTTAAAACAAAGAAAATCATCTTTCCTTCAAATATGTTCTGACTAAAACTCATGGTTCCAAAACACAATAAAGTTGATAAACTGATAAACAAAAGTGAATGTATAATTTGTGCCTTACAATAATCCTTCTTTAAAATAGGCAAAAGATGTACTAATCCGCTAGTTTCTACATCATATTCAGAATTTGAATCAAAGAATACTTGGTAATTTTCACAAAATCTATATAACCCAAATAAATAGATAATTGATTCAAGCAAACCAGTTCTATCAATGCCCGCAGCTGTAAAAAGTAAAGTAAAGTAAATAAACGCAACCCACTTTTGCTTATGCCACCAATACTGTTTCATTTTTTCCATATGAACCTCCATTTATTTAAAAACAATTGTTCTATATTTTTTTTGAATAGTAACAAGAAGTACCCCAACGCTTATCGTTGAAACAATGATACCTACGATTATATTTGAATTAAATAAACTCATTTGAAAATTAAAGAAGAAAACAGAAACAAAGAGTAACAACAAACCTAAAATAATATATAAGTATCCGTTCCTATCTAAAAATATTTTCAACAAAATCGAAAATGAAAGCAGATGAAAGTAGATGGCGTAGAAGATATTACCGACTGATATATTAAAGATAAATTGTCTATTTTGAATTAGTCCATAAGCTAAAAGCACCAAAATCATAATTCCTAAATAAACTAGCCAGTCTAGTACCATATTAACTAATGAACTGATGAAGATTTCTCTTTTAGAAAAAGGTAATATATTTAACAAGCTTCCTTTACGATAGTATTTACTTACATTACTTTGAACTACATTTAATAACGAACCAAATGATATAATCATAAAAGCGCTAAATAAATGAACCACATCACCACTGCTAAACGTAATTCCAATAAAAATACCACCAAGATAAATCATATTATTTGAAGTTTTTCCAACCTCAAAACTCGACAGCTTGATTATATTTTTGATTCTAGACTTTGAAAGTTTAAAGGTTATCCCCATATTTCTTTGATTTGATCTTACAATAGCTAAATAAATGAGTCCTGTAAAAAACAAAATAGAAACTGTAATAAATAGAATACTGTTTATCCCGGATAATTGAGACACTTGGCTATATTGTCCTGGAATAGAGAAAAGAAATCCAATAACTGATGAAAAAACGCAAACAATCAGTAATGTTTTTCGAAGTTCAATGATTTTGAATAATTCTTTTGCAAAATAGTTTTCCCAAATATGAAATGCTAAATACAAAATGGTAATAAAAACCCAATAATATTGAACCAAATAAATAACATCAGTTGTACGTATCAAATGCAATTGACGATAATAACTAGGACCAAAATAACGAACCAAGAACAATAATCCTGTATTTAAAAGAATAAAACAAATCACAAATATTGTCTGTTTCTTTTGATATTCACGTCGTTTAAGTGGTAATAATTGAATTAAGCGAAATTTTTTTGATTGCCCATATCGACTACTAAAATCAAAATCAACTTGTCCATTTTCACAAATAAGAAACAACCCTACCGTATATACAACACAAGAGAAAGCACTGTTTGAATCAATTAATGTAATGAATGAAAACAACCAAATATATAGAAATATAAAATATTTATTTTTTGTTTTTATATATCGTGTAACTTTATCCATTGTTAATTTCCCAATAATACATAACATCTTCAACAGATGCTTTTTGAAATTTAAACTCTTCGTCGTCAATAAAGCGGTTTGTATCAGTACACAAAGCCTTAAATCCGTTACTTGTCTTACTAACACCTCTTAAATATGGACGTATTTTACTAGGAATATCTCCTTCAATTGTTACAATTTGGTTATCTTCTTCTATTTCATCTTTAGTTTTTGTAAATTCTATTTTTCCATCGTGAATAAGTGTAATTTTGTCTGCAATTTTATCTAAATCAGATGTTATATGAGTAGAGAATAAAATAGTTTTATTTTCATTTTGCATCACGTCATACAATAAATCCAAGAACTCTCTTCGACTTACAGGATCTAAATTAGCTGTCGGTTCATCTAAAATTATGAAATCAGGCGAATAGGATATCGCAAATAATATCGCAACTTTCGCTAACATGCCCTTAGAATATGACTTAAAATTTTGTGTAAAAGGTAAATGATTTTTTTCGCAAAATGATTTAAATAAATTGTAATCAAAGTTTTTATAGAAAGAACCAATTTCTTTACCTAATCTTTCAGCGTTCAAAGATAGAGGAAAAATAAATTGATCATTTACATAGGCAATACGTTCTTTGATTTCTACTTCATTTTGATCAAAATTCATACCTAGTATTTCGATTTTCCCACTATCACGACGTATAAGTTCTAAAAAAGCATTTATAAATGTTGTCTTCCCTGCACCATTCTTACCAATTAATCCAGTCACAAAACCTTTCTCAATTGCATAATAATCCACATATAAACGAAATTCATCATAATAAACTTTTAAATCTTCAACCACTAACGCATTATCTTTCATCACTTAGTCCTCCAATAATTCGTGTATAAGTTCGAGTAATTCTTGATTAGTTAATCCAATTTGCATTGCATTATCAATGATACTTTTCAACTCTAATTTTGTTTCCTTTAATTTCATTTCTTTTAATTTCTCAAGTTGTAATTTCTTTACAAAGTTTCCTTTGCCTTGCCGAGATTCAATATACCCCTCTCGTTCTAATTCATCGTAAGCACGTTTTACTGTAATAATCGCGATATTAAGATCTTTGGCTAATACTCGTATCGAAGGTAATTGATCATTTACATTAAGTTCACCAGTAAAAATCTTCTCTTTGATTTGATTCATCAACTGAAGATAATTTGCTAAATTTGATTTTTCATCTAGTTTTATAATCATATAACCTTCCTCACTGTTATTATTACATAGACACAGTTACATTACAATAAAAAAAGTAATCTTTCGATTACTTCAGATTAGTCTTGCTAATTTCATTTTGTATTTCTTTTAAAGTACTAGCACTTAGATTGAACTTACCTTGGTCAACTTCATTAAGTGGTAGCTGAATGATTTCCTCAATACCATTATGTCCTATAATTGCAGGTACCCCAATAAACATATCTTTCCATCCATATTCACCATCTTGATATGCAGAGACAGTAAGAATAGCATGCTCATCATTTAGAATTGCTTGCACAAGTCGATTGAGTGCTAAACCAATACCATAATATGTTGATTTCTTTCGATTTATAATTTCATACGCTGCTTGTTGAACTTGATGATAAATATCATTTAAATCATTCAAGTCCTTGCCTTTTTCATCCAATAGTTCAAGTAGACATTTACTTCCAACATAAGCATGTGTCCATGGTACAAAACTTGAATCACCATGTTCTCCCATAATGTATGCATGGATATTATTTGTTGAAACACCAAGATACTCACTCATTAAATAACGAAGACGTGCTGTATCTAAAATTGTTCCAGATCCAATGACTCTTTCCTTTGGTAATCCAGAAACTTGCCAAGCAACATATGTCATTAAGTCAACAGGGTTTGAAGCGACGACTACAATACCATCAAAACCAGAAGCCATTATACTTTTAGTTATTCCTTTTATGATATTTGCGTTAATTGCAGTCATATCCAATCGTGACTGTCCTGGTTTTTGTGCAGTTCCAGCAGTTATCACGACAATTTCCGCATCTTTACACTCTTCATAATCACCTGTCTTTATTACTATTTTATTTCTTGCATAAGGTAATCCATGTTGTAAATCCATAGCTTCACCTAACGCTTTTTCTTTATCCACATCAATCAATACTAATTCATCTACACCACCAGAAGTTAGAAATGAATAAGCCATACTCATACCAACAAAACCAGTACCAACTAATACAACTTTACGATCCTTTTTCATTGCTAGATCTCCTTTCATAAGCTTTGCTTATAGTCATATTTTAACAACCAATATTTTATTTGTATTGCATTATGCCCATACCTATTCAATCGACACAATATTATTAAACTCATTATTTTCAAATTGAATTGAACTTAATTTGAATTTATATCTCTTCTAATTTCATACCAAGAAAATTGATTTGTTATACAAATCATTTAAAGAACCTTTATGAAGTTCCCAAATTCCTCTCTCGTAGAATTTGTGTCCAATAAACTCAGTACTCTTCTATGCTACGAGGTAGTTATTGACGAAGGTTGAATTCATTAGCGTAGTTTTTAGATTCCTACTTCAAGTTCATCAAAGTCCAAATCCATCATCTAACAGTGGTGGTATTCAAAGCTTTGTTGAAGTAGGTTTCTTTTTTTATTGTATTAAGCTAAGTAACGG
>NZ_JAVWNC010000054.1:0-3295 GCF_036637135.1 Anaerorhabdus sp.
CAACTACCATTCAACGTGTTTTAAAAGTAATGCCAAAATTCAAAGAAGGAACTTCACAACATACATTAGGTATACGAAGAATTAAAGCATTCGAACTCGCCATTGTGTTATTACAAAAGGAGACAAACCATGTCAATCACTGTTAATATTTATTATTTTGGAACAAATGGCAATGCCAGAAAATTCGCACAAGAAATGATTGATCAAGGAATTGTTAATCAAATAAGAAAAGAAGACGGTAACTTGCGTTATGATTACTTCTTCCCCATGGATGATAACGAAACTGTCTTATTAATCGATTCATGGAAGGACCAATCTTCAATTGATATTCATCATGCATCACCTATGATGTATCAAATTACTACTCTTAGAAATAAATACGATTTGCATATGAAAGTTGAACGATTTCTATCTGATGATGAAATACCAATTTCTGATCTCATCTTTATTCGCCAATAATAATGATCCTCTTTTTCTAAGAGGATTTTTTATTGATCAGTAATTAATTCGCCTCTTAAAAACTATATAAAAACCAAAAGCAGTAAGCTCTTGGTTATTTAATAGTTATGATTAACTTTATTCTGCGATCAAAATTATCTTAATATTTTTTTTCTAGGGCTTTAAAAATTACAATTTGCAAACAAATTTGAACATTAAAGTAAATTGCACATGCAATAACCATTGGTTTTGCATAAATAATCACTTCCATTTCATTCAATATACTAAAGACAATAAGTGCCAAACTGGTCATCGCTAGATTTACGAAAGCCATTACTCTGCCTGTTTTATTACGTAACATTTCCTTTCGTTCATCGTGTTGTTCAATTTCTTCATTTTCCATTTTATCAACATATTTTGCTGTGTTTTTGGGTTGTGACCAGTATAGGTACTTACAAATCAAGAAAACTCCCGGTCCAATTCCAGCACCTGCAAGTCCCCATAGTATACTGTTAATTTTAGTATTTAATACGATACCACAAAAGAGAAATACACAACCAACCAACGTATAAACAACACCTGTAAATAATATACTTTTCTTCATTTAACACCCTTCCTTTCGTAAATAAATATTTCCTCAACAGATTTGTTGAAAAAGTTCGCAATATCAAATGCTAAGTCAAGCGAGGGATTATACTTCCCCGTTTCAATTGAACTTACTGTTTGTCTTGAGACTCTTATTGCTTTTGCAAATTCATCTTGACTTAACTTAAGTTCCTTTCTTAATTCTTCAACTTTATTCTTCAATACTTATCCACCTTTCTATTTGTGACAAGGTTCCTTTACATATAGTATAGTTATTTAAGTAAATATTGTCAAGGTTCCTTTACATTTTTTTGGGTTATCAGTAACTTTTTCTATCTTTTTCCGACATTTCTTCCCATCACGTCACACAAATACATAACATAATGCAAAGAATTCGAAAAAAAAACTACCAATTCTCATTACGAGTAATTGATAGTTCTTATTTATACTTATTTAATTAAACTTTCATCCCAACCTTCAGGTGCTTTGAATCCTAGTAACTCAACAACTGTTGATGCAACATTACTTAATCCATAATTTCCACCATCTTTTAATACAACATCATTGTTGTATACAATAAATGGAACTGGATTCAATGTATGAGCTGTTTTTGGTTTAGGTGCATCTTCTGGATTTTTTCTCTTTTCATACATTTCATCAGCATTACCATGGTCAGCAGTAATTAATAGAGTATATCCTGCTTTTTCACAAGCATTCATGATTCTCTTAAGTACTAAGTCAACTGTTTCAACACCAATTAATGTAGCTTCGTAATTCCCTGTATGTCCTACCATGTCTCCATTTGGATAGTTTACACGTAAGAAATCATATTCTTTAGATTCAATTGCATCAACTAGCTTATCTGTAATTTCTGCAGCTTTCATCCAAGGTCTTTGTTCAAATGGAATTACATCACTAGGTACTTCAACCCAAGTTTCTAATTTATCATCGAATTTCTCAGAACGGTTACCATTCCAGAAATAAGTAACGTGACCATATTTTTGTGTTTCACTAATTGCATATGATTTAACACCTTGTTTTACAAGGAATTCACTCATTGTATTTGTGATGTGTGGTGGTGCTACTAAGAATTTATTAGGGATTTTTAAATCTCCATCATATTGTAACATCCCTGCATAGAACACCTTAGGGAAGCGTACACGATCAAACTCTTTGAAGTCTGCATTTCCAAATGCTTTTGAAATTTCAATAGCACGGTCTCCACGGAAGTTGAATAGAATTACACTATCACCATCATTGATTGTACCTACTGGTTGTCCGTTTTCTTCAATAACGAATCCTGGAAGATCTTGGTCAGATACTTTTAATTCATTACGGTATGTTTCAACTGCATCTTTCATTGAAGGGAATTTTCTTCCTTCTCCTAGTACATGAACATGCCATCCTTCTTCAACCATTTTCCAGTTAGCTTCATAACGGTCCATTGTAATTTTCATACGTCCGCCACCTGATGCTACTTTAATATCAAAGTTAGCGTCATTTAATTCGCTAATTAAGTTTTCAATTTGTTCTACATAGATTAACGCACTTGTTTCAGGAACATCACGTCCATCTAACAATGCATGAATACGTACTCTTTTTGCTCCATCAGCTTTAGCTTGTTTAAGCATTGCTTCTAAGTGCGCAATATTTGAGTGAACATTTCCATCAGATAGTAATCCTAAGAAATGTAATGTTCCATTTTTACATGAATCAATTGCTTCTTTCCAAGTTTCTGATTGGAAGATAGCTCCTGTTTCAATGCTTTCATTTACTAGTTTTGCTCCTTGGCTATATACTTGTCCACATCCTAAAGCATTATGCCCAACTTCTGAATTACCCATATCATCATCACTAGGTAACCCAACCGCAAGACCATGTGCTTTAATTTGAATGTTTGGACATGTTTTCATTAATGTGTCTAATTGTGGTTTGTATGCGTGCATTACTGCATTTCCGTTATCTTTATCAGTGCAGCCAACACCATCCATAACCACTAATACTACTGGTTTTTTACTCATAATTCCTTCCTCTACTTTCATTACTTAGTTTAGCACGATTTGTTCATTTTTTCACTAGATTAGCAACATTTATACCAAACATCTAATCTAATTTATTCACATAAAATAGTAATTTTAAACTACCACACAAAATGATGTTTGATTTTATTCATTTATTTTTCGACTTGAAGGATATGTATGTCCTAAAAATTCCATATCAATAAGAAAATAAAGGGTAATAAAATATTGATTTATTCTGTTTGAAGATTGAT
>NZ_JAVWNC010000054.1:3395-13247 GCF_036637135.1 Anaerorhabdus sp.
TTTTTTTCAGATAATTAACACCAAAAGAAAGAGTGATATTTTCACTCTTTCTTTTCAGTATTTATTCTTCTCTTGGCGCTTGTACATACACTACTTGATTGGATGAATTTTGGAATATTTTCTTCAAGTCTTTTGTATGAATAACCATACTTTGCGTTGGTGATCCCGCCGAACAGATGAGCTTGTCATGTTTAAATATTTCTGAATCTACAATAAAGATAACATCTGAATCATATCCAAAATTAGTTGCACAACCCACAACATATCCTGTTTTCTCTTCTAATTCTTCAGGTGATGTAATTGATAATTTTTCACCAGTTACTTCTTTTAAGAAGGCTCTATTAAAGCGAACTCCTTCTTCAGTGATAAAAACATAATAAGTACCATTTTTGTCTTTCAGAAATAAGTTCTTACTTTCAGTGCCTTCTAAATTATATTTTTCATCTACTGCTTTTGCTACTTCATAGTCGGTAATAGGTTCATGTTCTACATATTGGTATTCAATACCTAAGTCATCCATGATCTTTAATAAATCATATTTCATGCTCTTCACCTCACTATTTCATTATATCACTCAAAAATGATTGTTTGCTTGTTATGCTTAATTTTGACTTTATTTTACAAGCCAAGTAATCCTGAAAATGTTAGAATAAATCCAATAAATGAGGTACTGCAAATGAAGAAGGAAACTCGCACAATCGTCTATGATGAAAAACTGAAGATTGAAGCTTACTTATTGGAAGGTATAGTTCAACCTTTTCCAAATCATTTTCATGAATTCTATGTCCTTGGTTTGATGGAGAATGGTCATCGATATTTAAACTGCCGCCATTTGGAATATTCATTATCAAAGAGTGATATGATTCTTTTCAACCCAAATGACAATCATGGATGTGCCCCTATAGGTGATGAAACACTATACTATCGTGGATTAAATATTCCTCAAGATAGTATGTTAGATATTGTGGAAGACATCACAGGTCAAAGAAAATTACCTGTCTTTATGAAAAATGTTATTTTGGACGAAGATGCGAAGTCTTACTACCAACCACTTCACGAAATGATTATGCAAGGATCGACAGAATTTGAAAAAGAAGAATATTTATATCTACTATTGTCTCATTTACTTCAAAACTATGCTCAACCTTTTGATGTCATTACACCAAAATCTAATAACGAATTAGAAAAAGCTTGTGACTATATCGAAAAAAATTATGCAAAGCGAATATCTCTTGATGAAATATGCCAAATCGCTAATCTTAGTAAATCATCATTACTTCGGGCTTTTACAAAAATTAAAGGCGTTACTCCCTATCGCTATTTAGAAACCATACGTATTAATGAATCACGTAAATTATTAGAAAAGGGAATTCAACCCATTGATGTTGCCCAACAAACTGGATTCTCTGATCAAAGTCATTTCACAAATTATTTCAGTAGTTTTACAGGACTTACACCTGGTGCATATCGTGAAATCTTTTTAGATAAGAATCAACATGATGAATAAACAATCTACTGGACATCTTTATGCTTTAGTTACAATTTGTATTTGGGCTACTACTTTTGTTTCTACTAAAGTTTTACTTACAAATTTTCAACCCATTGAGATTTTATTCATTCGCTTTCTCATTGGATTTATCGCATTAGTTTTAATATATCCAAAACGATTACCTTGCACAACAAAATCACAGGAGTTTTATTTTATTTCAGCTGGGTGTACTGGTATTTGTTTATATTATCTTTTGGAGAACATTGCGCTAACTTATACAAGTGCTTCAAATGTTGGTGTTATCATTTCTGTTGCACCCTTCTTCACTGTCTTGTTATCTCATGTGTTTTTTAAGGAAGAGAAAATGACACCTAACTTCTTACTTGGATTTGTTATTGCGATGGTTGGTATATCAATTATTAGTTTTAATGGTACTCGAGTGGAAGTCAATTTTATAGGTGATTTACTTGCATTCCTTGCATCTTTCCTATGGGCTATATATTCCCTTCTTATAAAGAAGATTAGTAACTTTGGATATAATACCATTCAAACTACACGGCGTATCTTCTTGTATGGTTTACTGTTTATGATACCCGCTTTGTTCTTATTTGAATTTCATATTAATTTTGATATCCTCATTCAACCCACAATATTATTTAACTTAATTTATTTGGGCTTGGGTGCCTCTGCATTATGTTTTGTCACTTGGAATTTATCTGTGAAAATACTAGGTCCAACCAAAACAAGTGTATATATTTACTTAGTCCCCATCCTTACCATGATTACTTCGGCAATCATACTCCATGAGGAAATTACCATCTTCTCATTGTTTGGAATTGGATTAACTCTATTTGGCTTAATTTTATCAGAATCTAAAATACAATTCGGGAGAAAAAATAATGGAAATTGAAAATAAAAAATGCGTCATTATATTAGATGAAGAATTACCTTTAGGTATTCTTGCGAACACATCCGCAGTTCTTGGGGTTACCTTAGGGAAGGAACATCCAGAAATTATTGGACCTACCTTAGCTGATCAAAGTACTTTGGAACATATGGGTATTGTTGCCACTCCAATCCCTATATTAAAAGGAAATAAGCAATTACTTCAAGCGTTGCGTAAGAGATGTTATAGCGATGAGTTCAATGATTGTACAGTTGTGGATTTCACCGATGTAGCACAAAGTTGTATCGATTATGATGATTACATCGAAAAAATGAAACATGTTCAAGAATCTGATTTACACTACTTTGGAATCGGTCTATGTGGGGAAAAGAAAAAGATAAACAAGCTTACAGGCAGTTTACCTTTACTGAGATAATTATTTGTTTATTTTGTATAATAAAACCTTGTGAATTAAACTAGCTTTTAGTTTGTCCACAAGGTTTTTATTTACTTAACTGCTTTTTTTAGTTTGAGGAAGATGAGTACTAATCCTACTCCTAGAATAATATGACCAATTCCTGCAACCCCAGAGATTGCTGCATTGATTCCTGATGATAATGGAGTATTTAAGACTTCTAAAACACCACGAACTAACATCATAATAACCATCCAGCATAATCCTACATTGTATGCAATAAATGCTGAATTAAATCCTTTTTGATCTTCAACTTTAACTCGATCACAATACAAACCAAGGATAAGGAAGAATATAGATCCTAATACAAGTAAATGCACGTGCATTTTACCTAAAGATGTAACTCCAACAAATCCATTAAACTTTGTAAACTCGCGATAGAATACTCCCGCTACCATAGCAACAATGCTATAAATAAACGCTACATTAATCATTTTTTTCATTAGTTATTACCTGCTTTCTTCATATCTTGATATCCAATCCAAACTGTCCAGACGTATGCACATGTCTTTGGAATCATCAACATCCCTACTAAAGGTATTGTGTCCGCAAACAATACAACTGGAACATAGAATGCAAAACTTAATACAATTGTTAAATACATATATTTAAATGATGTATCTTTATGTTCTTTTGCACTTTTATAAAATAATACAATAATTAGTATACCCATTAATGCAAATGGAATATTACGATAAATTCCCCAGCTCAATGGTGCATTTGCACTTGTCCACATATTTTGAGGAAATAAACACAATGCAATTCTCACAATAGCTAATGCATAGACACTCAGTGTTAATCCTTTTTGTCCTTCAACCTTATAGCGTAAGCGCCAAACATAGTATAGTAGTATATAGAATACTGTCATCGTAATTGATGTAATAAACTTACCAATACCTAAGGCTACAGTAAAGTTTTCAAGACCTGTAGTACATAAAGCTAATGCTCGAGGTACAAGATGAAATGAATCACCTAATCCTAATGTAATAGCCATAATACCAAATAATTTTGCTTCTTTTGTTTTTCCTTTTCGAACCATGATGATTCCTAGAGTAATGACTGTAACTAAATAAATTACATCAAACCCTGTTTCCATAATTGCTTGCATAAATTACCTCCCTAATTCATCGTTTCAATCATTTTAATTAATATGTCTGTCTTGCGGTTGTTCGTAATACAATCTACCAAACTCCATATTACATAATCGATAAAATCTTTCTTGCCTATATTGTGAGTTTCTAGCGTTTTACATAAGGTCTTTTCTGATTCAAGCGTAGATAATATTCCTCTTTGCATATGCATAAAATACTCACTCATTTGTTTTCTACCAGCCGGTATTTCTTTACCACTAAAATACTGGTTATGCTTTGATAGAAAATCTGGAAATTCTTTAGCACCATTTCTTAAACATGTTTCAAGCCAATTGAGTACTTGTAAGAAATTACTTTTTTCATAGTCACATACTTGATTATGAAAAACCCTTCTCCATATCATTTCCACAGTTTCTACTAACAGTTCTTGTTTAGAAGGAAAATAGTTGTAGATGGTACCTACAGAAACATTACATTGACTTGCTAATCCACGTATATTGAGTTCTTTAAATCCTGCTGTCTTAACCAATTCAATCGCTTCTTGTAAAATATCTTCTTTTGATTCTAATTTTTTGTACACAATCACCCCTCCAAACTGAACACTGTTCATATTAGACTATTTACTTGTATTTGTCAAACATCACTATCTTTCAAAAGAAAAAAGAAACATATTCTGTTTCTCTTAATTTAATATTAGTTCAATTTTCATAGGTTCCAGTTTCAATTAGATCTCCATTTACATCATATATCCAATAAGTATTTTCTCTTATTTTTTTTAATACTTGTTTTCCCCTAAATAGAAAATTTACATGTTGATAATAATCTTCACTAAGATCTATATAAGAAGAATCTACTGATACCATTTTTATTCCATTTTCAAATACGACATCTTCTGGTTTATAGACAAAACCACTTATGAAAATACATACCCAAAGAGCCCCAACAATTCCCAATCCGTATATAAAGAATATGATAAATTTTATTACCTGCATGAATTTATATTTCTTGATTTGTTCTAATGAAAAGAAAAGATGAATAAGATAAAGAATGAATACAAAAACAGAAAATATTGCGAAGTATAACAAGATAGATTGTGGAATAGCACGTAGAACTAAATTTTGTGTCTTTTCTACAATAAGTAGAATTAATTTAACTACAATGTAAATCGCTATTGGTATTATCCCCCAAAATTTCTTGATTGTTTTCATGTGTCCTCCTTGTTGTTCTTTGTGGTTCTACTTAAGTAAAGTCTACATAAATAGACCCTTAAAGTCAACAATCTTTCTTTATACATTTAACTTGAACAGTCAAGATAACACAACATACAGCTGTCATAGCTAATAAAACAATTATATTCGTTACCATTAATGATTGACTGCACATAAGCTCAAATCCCCATGTTCCAGGTAGTAGTTTAGAAATAGTAGTAAATATACTTGGAAGCATTGATTGAGGAATCATAATTCCAGATAACATAACAGTTGGTAAGAAAATTAGTTGACCTAGCATACTTGCTTTAGAACTCTCTTTTACACTCAAACCAATAATTGACGAAACACTCAAACTGGCGATGATAAATAAGACTAATCCTATCCAAAAAGTTGCGCTTGTCGGAATTGTTGCATTAAATAATATAGGTGCAGTGAAAACAATAATACAGCACATCATAAATACATGAATAAAAGCAGAAATAAAATTCACAATTACCGCTGAGTAGAGAGGTACCCCAGCTACTAAATATGACTTTTTGATATCTGTTCCAAATACCGCAATCAATGGTGTTGGACTTGCTAATACAGCACCCATGGTTGCACCAAATACACACATTGTAGGTATGATTGTTTTTTCCATACCTGGCATAATTGAACCAAATATACCACTCATAAACAAATAAAATACGAGTGGAACAATATAATAAACCGTAATAATTTCTTTATCTCTTAAGTTTAATTTCCATTGCAATGCAATGTTTGAAAGTAAAGCTGTCATACTGATTTCTCCTTTGCAATTGCCATAAATTGTTGCTCCAACGTAGGTACGTCTATCTTTATATCTTGTATGTGTTTACTTTGATTTTTCGCAAGCATACCAATTTCTAAAATAGCGTCAGTTAAATCTTCCGTTTGGAACACATAATACTTATTATTCATATCGCAATACTTACTCTTATGGATGTTATTCATATCAAATTCACCGTTAAATCGTATTTGCATATTAGTACTCTTTTGCACAACTTTTGATAATTCTTGAGGATTACCCATAAATGCTATTTCACCATCTTTAAGTATAGCGATGCGATCACACAACTCCTCTACTTCTGCCATATCATGGCTCGCTAATAGAATTGTTTTACCTTGTTTTTTTAGACTACGAATCTCTTCATGCAATGCATAACGGCCTTCAACATCTAATCCCGCAGTTGGTTCATCAAGTATCACAATATCTGGATTTCCAATTAGAGCGATTGCTAAATGAAGTCTTCTTTTTTGTCCTGTAGAACAATCTTTATACTGATTTTTCTTAAACTCATTGATTCCTAAGCGGTCTATTAAGTTTGTATCTACCTTTGCTTTTTGCCATTTCGCAAAGAAATGAATGGCTTCTAAGCATTTAATATTCGCTGGTAATGAAGATACTTGTAACTGTACACCCACTTTACCATTGATTTTAATATCACCTTGAGTATAATTTACAATTCCTTCTATACAACTTAATGTTGTTGTTTTACCCGCACCATTAACTCCAAGAAAACCAAATATTTCTCCCTGTTTTACCTCAAAAGATATTCCATGTAATACATCATTTTTTCCATAACTTTTCTTTAACTGATATACTTCTATACTATTTGTTGTCATTGTTTATCTCCTCCACTGGAAACTGTACGCCTATGCTTTTCAAATATGCATCGATTGCTTGACCAATATAGTCATCAATCTCTTTTTGTTTATTCGCCATTTCTTGATCCCAATTTTCTTTATTGTCATTGAATTCCATTAATTTGGTTAGTAATGTTAAGTCACCCTTTGTAAATTCCATAATCATTTCCCACCATTTTGATGCAAGATCAATTGCTTCATCACTTTCAGGAGAAATTCCTTTGTTCTTTAATTGGATGGCTTTGTCCACAACTTCTTTATAGGTATTAAGAATTTCTTTACCTTCTTCAACATTATCGGTAAATCGTTCTTTAAAATAATCCATTAGTTCATCATCAAATAATTTGATAACCCAATATTCTTTGTTACCCATCTTTAAAAGTTGGATAATATCTGCATATTTATTAAAATCAACTTCTTTCATCTGAATTACTTCTTCTTTTAAAGCATGGAGGGAAGTCTTAACTAATTCCATCGATTTAATTTGATCTTCTATCATCTTTTCTTGTTGTTCTAACACAATACAAACTTCTTCTGGTGTATCCATTTTTAAAACTCGTTCTTTTATGTCCTCAAGAGAAAATCCCAGTGATTTAAATGATAATATTTGATAAAGTTTAATTATATCTTTCGAAGAATATAGTCTTCTTCCACCCTCACTTAACATGGACGGCTTTAGTAAGCCTTCCGTATCATAGTATTGTAATGTCCTCACTGTTACGTTCATTTTCTTTGATATTTCACCAATTGTTAAATATTCTTTGCTCATATTTCCACCTCTATAGTCTTAGTATAATTTGTTACGTAACGTAACATGCAAGTGTTTTTTCTATTTATACTCAAAAATTTGTTTTTATTACTCATAAAAAAACACGTACAAGTTTACTTATACGTATCTAATTAATTTATTTTCTTTAATTCATATGTCTTAATAACGGTATATGGATCACATTTAACGATTGTGAGTTTTTCACAAGTAACTCTACGAGCATCAAAAAGTTCAACAAGTTTGAGTAAACCTTCCTTTGCTTTTGTTTCTGTTATGTTGATTGCGATATGAGGCATCCACTTATAAGGTTGATAGTAACCATGATCACCTGGTGTCGCAATTTCGTGTAAGTAATCAAAGAAACACTCACACGATTCTTGAAGAAACTGATTTAGTTGTGGTGCAACAAACAAAACGTTTGGTTTAAATGTACCGACAACTCCCACATAGATTTGTTGACTCACTATACTTTTTAAAGCACTTTCTACCATTTCAATTAGAAGTTCTTCACTTTCTGTTTCAAAACATCCAACTGTAATGTGTGCAGGTATCTTATTATCAATCATTATTGTATTGCCTGTTACTTTTGCTACTTCATCGATTAAATGATTCAAATATTGAGCTGAATTCTCATCAAACTCATAACATAATGCATATTCCATTTTCTAATCCTCACTTGGAAAATATTATAACATACCTCTTTGTCTTGTAAATCTATGTGTTATGATAGTTCTAATAGTTTGGATGGTGGATTGTATGAAAACTGATCATGAAATAATGCAATTGATACTAGAATTTGCGAAATCAAGAGATGATGTTCGTGTTGTTTATATGAATGGGTCCAGAGTAAACCCAACTATCAAGAAAGATTGTTATCAAGATTTTGATGTTGTTTTTGGTGTTACTACCACATACAACTTCCTACAAAATCGCAAATGGATTAATCAATTTGGTGATGTCTGTATGATACAAGAACCTGATCTAATTGATTGCACAACAGGTATTAAGTTAGATACTAATTTCAATCAATCTTACACCTGGTTAATACTCTATCAAGATGGTAACCGTATTGACTTACATATTGAATTACTAGAAAATTCAAAACAAAATATTCATCATTCTTCTTTAACTACAATTCTACTCGACAAAGATAATTGCCTTGATTCACTTGATCCATCAAATGATTCTGACTATCACATAAAAAAGCCTACGCAAGCAATCTTTAGTGCTTGTAATAATGAGTTCTGGTGGTGTTTAAATAACGTTGCGAAAGGACTAGCACGCAATGAAGTTCCGTACGCTATGACGATGTTGAATGTTTATTGTCGAGATATGTTAAATAAGATGGTTGATTGGCACATTGGCTTGCATCATGATTTCAAAGTTTCTTCTGGCAAGTTAGGGAAATTCTATAAAGACTACTTAAGTAGTGATGATTATTCATCTTATCTCAAGACTTATTCTGATGGTGATCTTTACCACATTTGGACTTCATTATTTAATATGTGTACGTTGTATCGTAAACTTGCATATGAGGTCTCAACAGAATTACAATTCGTTTATAACATACAAGATGATGAAAATATGACGAATTATTTGAAGATGGTCTACCAAAGAAAAACATCGGTTTAGTTTATATCAAACCGATGTTTTTCTTAGTTAGTAGAACAATTCATTTTCTTTTCGATCACTGCACGTTTTCTTCATTTGCGTTGCTGCAATTTTGAGTTTTAAATCACTTACTTCTCTTGCATGTGATGGGCATATCTCAATACAACGCATACATGAAATACACATATCCTTGTTGGTTACTTTCGGATTGTTTACGTCGATTGCACCCACAGGACACTTATTTGCGCATATACCACACATTGAGCATTGTTTACCTACTTTTGGTTTAAGTGGAACGCCATGATATTCTCTATAGGGATTATTTCCTGGGAGATGTAATTCTTTTGAAAATTCGTTCTCATTGATTTTACTTCTTATTTTCTCCGCAAACTCAATCAGTTCTTTTTTATCTTGCATATCCGGTCTGCCTGTCGCAAACTGATGCATAATTGAATGTTCTGCAACAGCTGCAATAGCGGCTATACATTGAAATCCTTTGCTTGTTAAAAATTCTTGTAACTCTTTGAGTGTATCTTCATAAGCTCGATTACCATAAGAAACAAGCAGAATCGCTTTGGCATTATTTCCTTGGTAATGATTCATTCTTTCTAATGCAATTGAAGGAACTCTTCCTCCATAAGATGGTACCCCAATA
>NZ_JAVWNC010000055.1:0-13046 GCF_036637135.1 Anaerorhabdus sp.
TCATTTGAAAATAAATGATGTAATTAGAACAAGAAAATTGATTTGTTACACAAATTATTTAAAGAACCTTTATGAAGTTCCCAAATTCCTCTCTCGTAGAATTTGTGTCCAATAAATTCAGTACTCTTCTATGCTACGAGGTAGTTATTGACGAAGGTTGAATTCATTAGCGTAGTTTTTAGATTCCTACTTCAAGTTCATCAAAGTCCAAATCCATCATCTAACAGTGGTGGTATTCAAAGCTTTGTTGAAGTAGGTTTCTTTTTTTATTGTATTAAGCTAAGTAATGGATGTTCTGTAGGCTATGCTTTGTTGAAGACTTGCTTCATCTGTTTCCAAGAAGACGCAAAGGATTGACACTCTCTTGGTATCATAACAGAAGAAGTTGTATCGAAAGAAAAAACAAGAATGTTATTTTAAAAGTTTAGGGAAGAGTAAGTAGAAAAAAATTCAATCCGCTTAACGATGATTGAATTCTATAAAATTAATCATAAGAATGTCTTAATTATTTTGTTACCCATAACCATTCAATATTAGGAAATAATAAATGGGCAATGAATCCAGCACAAACCAATAGTAATATGATGATCCCAAAGATACAGGCGATTCTCCAAATGTTGGATAGTGTTTCTTTACCATATTGAACATCTCTAAAAATTGAAGATACTTTCTCATCAGTAAGATTTTTTTCTCTAACATCTTGGAAATCTACATCTTTAACTAATTCATCTAATGTCATATTGAAATAATCACTCAACATGACCAGTCTTTGAAAATCTGGATACGACTGACCAGCTTCCCATTTCGAAATAGTTTGCCTAGAAACTTCTAACTCCATTCCTAGCTCTTCTTGTGATAATCCTTGTTTTTTTCTAATCGATAATAATTTCTCATTGAATTTCATTTTGCTTACCTCCTCTTTAGTAGCTAATTGGAGTATATTTCATTAGTGATAAGCCATCAATCAAGTACTGTTGGCAATTTGTCAACGGGGATTAACATTTCAATTTTATTGACTGATACTGCATTCCGTTGGGTTAATTTTACAGTAATACACGACATCATAATATTGATCATGATAATACAACTCGTCAATACATACCCCTTCTTTTTGAAAACCAAGTTTTTCCATTACATGAATGGAAGCAGAGTTCTCTGCGATAGCGCCTAAACTTATTTTGTGAAAATGACAAGAATCATATAAATATGTACAAATGGATGACATAACCTCGGTGATATAACCCTTATTCCAATGATTAAAACCAATGCCATATCCAAGTTCAATTGAACGAGCGTTTTCATCTCGAATTTGTTCAATGATAAAACCAATTGCTTCCTTATTAACTTCAATGACCCAAATATATAAACCTTGTTGCGTGCGATTAATCAAAGAATCAAGCGAGTAATCAAGTATATTTTCACAATAAGGTGCTAAGAAATAAGTGAGTACACGTTGGTCATGATTTATATTGTTGAACAAATCAGTTTTATCTTCTTCTCGAATGGGTCTACAAATACAACGTTTAGTTGCCAGTACTTTACTTCCTTGACTATGATTAAGTTTCATAAGATACCTCTTTATTAAGCCAATAATATCATGGTGCATATGACCATGTAAAGTTCACGAAATGTGATAAACTAAGCGTATAGGAGGAATATGTATGATTACTGGATACGTGGGAACATATACTTCAGATTTAAGTGAAGGAATATACAAAATAGAATTGGATGAAACAAATGGACATTTATCAAAACCAAAGTTATTTAAAAAGGTAAATAATTCAAAATACTTGGCTTGGGTAGATAATTTATTATATGCATTGTATGATGATGAATCAGGTTCTGGTGTTATGGTCATTGATAAGAACGGAAATACATTGGCATCATTAATTTATGAAAATGTAACATCAGCTCACCTTGGAGTTAAAGGAGAGTATATTTATACTGCAAATTATCATGAAGGTACAGTTTCAAAACTTCATTATGCAAATGAGAAAATCACTTTGATTAAGAAAGTGACGATCCAAAGAAAAGCGGGTTGCCATCAAATTATATTTTTTAAAGATATGATTTTAGTGCCCTGTTTATTCATGGATAAGATTTTCATATATGATGAAGATTTAGAATTAATTAATGAAATTATGTTACCTCATGGTAGTGGACCAAGACATGGGGTAATATCGACGGATGATACACGTTTATATATTGTAACTGAATTGAGTAATGAGTTGTTTACATTTGATTATGCTAATCATCATTTTCATCAGGTACATCAAATATCAATTCTACCTAATTATGAAACACATAAGGAAGGTAGTGCAGCACTTAGAATAAGTAGAAATGGTAGAAAATTATATGTTTCTACTCGAGGTGTTGATTTAATTACGGTTGTGGATATTGGAGCGGAATTACCAAAAATACTACAATTCGAATCATCTGGAGGTAAACATCCAAGGGATATTTTGGATGTAGCGAATGATCGATATTTATTAGTGTTGAATCGTTTTAGCAATGAATTACTATCGTATAAATTAAACGATGGAAGATTGGGTATTGTTTCATCAAAAGTGGAATTACCAGAAGGTGTTTCAATCGTTATGGAAGGAGATTTAAATGACTAACAATCAAATAGGTATACTTGGTTTAAGCACAATGGGTAAGAGTTTAGCTTTAAATCTTGCGGATCATCATTTCAAAGTTGCAGGATTTAATCGTACTTACCATGTGACTCAAGAAATTATCGAAGAAGGACATGAGAATTTTGAAGGATTTGAAGAGCTTGGAGATTTTGTAGCATCATTAGAAAAACCAAGAAAAATATTATTAATGATCAAAGCAGGTGATGCAATTGATCAAACTTGTATTCAATTGATGGAATACTTAGAAGAGGGTGACATCATCATGGATGGTGGAAACTCTTACTTTAAAGATACAATACGTCGCCACGGTTATTTGAAAGATAAGAAAATTAATTATTTAGGTATTGGTATTTCAGGTGGTGAGAAAGGTGCAAGAAATGGACCTAGTATTATGCCTGGAGGAGATCAAGAAGTAGTGGAGGTGGTTTTGCCATTTTTAAACGCCATAGCAGCTAAAAAAGATGGAGACCCATGTTGTACTTACATTGGACCCGATGGTGCAGGACACTATGTTAAAATGGTTCACAATGGCATTGAATATGCAGATATGCAATTGTTAGTAGAGTGTTATTTATTGCTTAAACATATTGGGCATTTTACAAATGCTGAAATGGCACTTGTCTTTGAATCTTGGAATCAAACCGCACTAAAGAGTTATTTGGTAGATATTACCGCGAAGATATTACGTGAAAAAGATGAAGTTACAGGAAGTGAATTAGTTGATTTAATAATTGATAAAGCGAGCCAAAAAGGTACAGGAAAATGGACAAGTATTGAAACACTTGAACAAGATCAAAATACATCATTAATAAATGCGGCTGTCGTCGCACGTGTTACATCAAACTTTGATGATTTAAGATTCGCTTATCAACAATTACTAGATGATCCAATGACAAAAGAAGTGAATCCTTATGTATTTCAAGAGGAAGTTAGAAAAGCTTATTATCTTGGTAAAATTGTTGCGTATGCACAAGGATTTGGTTTAATGAAAGATGCGTCGAAACGCTATCACTGGAATTTAGATTTAGGTAAAATAGCTTCTATCTTTAGGGCTGGATGTATAATTCAAGCTGATCTACTAAATGTGATTATGAGAAGTTATGCTGAAAACAAAGATCTTGAAAATTTATTATTAGATGAAGAAATTATTCGAATTGTTAAACGCAATATTCAATCATTGCGAGTTGTGACTTCACTTTCAATAAGAGGTGGAGTACCATCACCAGTACTCACAAGTGCAATGACATATTTGGATCAATTAAGAAGTAAACAAGTAGGTGCAAATTTAATTCAAGCACAAAGAGATTTCTTTGGTGCACATACATTTGAACGCATAGATCAAGAAGGAATTAATCATCATGAATGGGAAAAATAAAGGGATTATTATTTTTGGTGGTACTGGGGATTTAACTTATCGCAAATTAATACCCGCTTTGTACAATTTATTCAGTACAAATAAATTAGATAATAATGAAAAGATTATCGCAATTGGTAGACGTGATTATTCACAAGAAATGTATCATGACATTATTAGAGAATGGGTTAAACAATTCTCACGTATTAAATATGAAGAAGAAGTTTTCAATGCTTTCCTTCTCCATGTGTGTTACTACGAAATGGATTTTACGAATTTAGATGAGTATGAAGCTCTTGCGTCTTACTTTAGAGAAAAAGAAATTGAGAATCCAATTTTCTATTATGCTGTAGCTCCACAATTTTTTGGAGTTATTACAGATGGTATACATAGTATTAAAGAATGTTGCAAAGGTAGAATCATTTTGGAAAAGCCATTTGGTAATTCATTAGATGAGGCAAATCGATTAAGTCATAAATTAGAAGAAAGTTTTGGTAGTGAAAATATTTATCGCATTGATCATTACTTGGGAAAAGAAATGATCAGAAATATCGAAACAATCCGTTTTGATAATCCAATCTTTGCGAATAACTGGAATTATGAAGGTATTGAAAACATACAGATTCAAGCGTTAGAAGAAGTAGGTGTTGAGACAAGAGGTGCCTATTATGACCATGCGGGCGCATTAAAAGACATGGTACAGAATCATTTGATGCAAATACTTACACTTATCGCAATGGAAAAGCCAACACCTGAACATGATATTCATACTCAACAAGTTGAGGTACTTAAAGCATTACGTCCAGTTGAACGATTGATTGTTGAAGAATCACTTGTGCTAGGGCAATATGATGGTTACCTTCAAGAAGACAAAGTAGAACCCAATTCCAAAACAGAAACTTATGCAGCATTGAAATTATTTGTTGAGAACAAAAGATGGAAAGAAGTTCCATTTTATATTAAAACAGGCAAAAAGACAGGAACAAGAGAAATGAGTGTAATCATTACATTCAAAAAAACAAATCCAGATGTGGATGCGAATATTCTAACCATTAAGATACAACCGCTTGAAGGCATAAGTTTAAAATTCAATATGAAAGAGCCAGGCGATAGTGATTCTATTATTCAAACAGAGATGGATTTTTGTCAAAGTTGTATTGCTAGAAACCGTATTAATACACCAGAAGCATATGAAAGATTATTGTTACTTTGTATGCAAGGAGATCAATCGTGGTTTTCTAAATGGGATCAAATCTATTTGAGTTGGAAATACATAGAGGATTTAAAATTAGAGTATAGAAAACTTCAATTGCCAATCTACACTTATGAACAAAATAGTGAAGGTCCAAAAGAAGTAGATCAAATCTTAAATGATGAATCACATGTATGGGCTCAATCACAGTTAGTGTGTAAAATATAAAACATTCAACTTTAAAATTGAATGTTTTTTCTTTTCTATAGGTTTTCTAAGTACTTACAAAGGAATGAGTAAGTTCTATCGAATGAAGCTAAATCTAGTTTTTCATCAGGTGTATGTACATCATAAATATTTGGACCAATCGCAACAATATCAAGATCTGGACATTTGCCTTTGAAGATACCACATTCTAATCCACCATGTACAGCATACATTTGGATTTCTTTACCATTGTGAACTTCTTTATATACTTTAGCCATGGTATCTCTCATTGGACTTTTATCCATGTAATCCCAAGCAGGATACCAGTTTTCAGTTGTTGCATCAAATCCAAATACTTTCGCAAGTGTTTGAACCTCATCAGCTAAATCTTGTACATATGAATCAAGAGCACCACGAACGGATAAACCAAATTCAAATGTAGTGTCAGTTAAGTCTACGATACCTAAGTTTTCTGAAGAAGTAGTGAGTCCTTGTAGATGATCTGATTTATGTCTTAATCCTGTAGGAACTAAGTATAAGTAATCGATAATTGATTGACTTGTTTTTTCATCAATAATAGATTCAATATTTTGTTTTTCAAGTGTTACCACTAAACCGCTATCTGTAAACTCTAATTCTTTTTGAATTTCTTGAATGCATTTATCAACAATTTCTCTACACTTAGCATCATTCTTCATTGTAAATGTTGCGTCTGCTTCGCGTGGTATAGCATTGATCTTTAAACCACCTTTAAATGTAGATAATTGGATAGTTCCTTCTTTTGATAAAGTATGCAGAATACGAGCAATAATCTTATTTGAATTACCACGTTCTGCATGAATCTCTGCACCAGAGTGACCACCCAACAAACCACGCACTTTCAAGCAATATCCTTCTTGTTGCGTATTTTGTCTATGAATAGGATGTGTTATGGTGATGTCCATACCACCAGCACTACCAGTAATTGAAGAATCTTCCTCTTCACCATCGATGTTAATTAAGCGTTTGGCTTTAATTAAATCCATGTCAATGTTGAAAGCACCTTCCATGGTAGCTTCTTCATTAACAGTAAATAGACCGATTAGTGGTGGATGTTTTAAGTTTGAATCAAGTAATATTGATACGATGTAAGCTACACCTGCACCATCATCAGCGCCCAGTGTAGTGCCTTTTGCTTTTAAGAAGCCATCTTCAACTACTAATTCCAATGGATCTTTAGTGAAATCATGGTGACTATCACTATTCTTTTCATTTACCATATCAATATGTGCTTGCAAGATAACAGGTTCATGGCTTTCATAACCTAAACTTGCATCTTTATAAATAATAACGTTGTTTGAACTATCTTGAACTACTTTTAAATTATGATCGTGAGCCACTTGTACAAGATAATCACTAATTTGTTTTTCATCTCCAGAACCGTGTGGAATTTTAGTTAATTCCTCAAAGATTCGTACGTAACTTTTTGATACATCTAGAATCGTCATAATGCCCTCCTTGGTTTTTATTTTTTGTATGACTTGGGTTCGAGAATAGCGAGTTTCGCTTTGTTATATTTGTTTCTTTGTACTAAGAATAAAATAGGAAATACAATTGAAGATGCAGCGATAATCACTAAACATCCCATGACAACAGATTGAAAAACGATATCCATAATAAACCTTCTTTCTATCATTCATTATAGATTATTTTAAAGTGTCTTACAATTGATTAGAACAAGGGGTATAATGATTTAGTAAAAAACGGGGGACAAAAATGAAAATATATGTAGAATTATTTTGTACATGGTTTAAAATTGGATTATTTACATTTGGTGGTGGATACGCCATGTTACCTTTGATTGAAAAAGAAATCATTGAAAAACATCATTGGGCAACACAAGAAGAAGTGTTGGACTATTATGCAATTGGGCAATGTACACCAGGGATTATTGCAGTAAATACGGCAACATTTATTGGATATTTTCAAAAGGGTGTTTTAGGTGGAATCGTGGCTACGCTTGGTGTAGTTGCACCATCAATATTAATTATTACATTTATCGCTACATTACTTCCTACATTTCAAGATTTACCTGTAGTAAAACATGCATTAAATGGAATCAGTATTGGGGTATGCATTTTGATGGTTACATCCATTATGAAATTATGGAAGGGTAGTATAAAAGATAAAGTGGGAATATTTATTTTTTGTTTATCCTTGACTATAGCATTATTATTTAGAACTGCAACAGTATGGGTTATTATCCTTGCAGGAGTGTGTGGTTTAATTTTTACTAATATCAATAAACTTGGGGAGGACGCAGAATAATGTTACTTCTTCAATTAATTATAGAATTCTTCAAAACAGGATTATTTGCGATCGGTGGTGGTTTAGCTACTATTCCATTTTTATATGAAATGTCATATAAATACAATTGGTTTTCAATCGAAACTTTAACGACCATGATTGCGATATCTGAATCGACACCAGGAGCAATGGGAGTAAATATGGCTACCTATGTAGGAACACACTTAGTGGGTATTTTAGGTGGTATAGTGACAACATTAAGTTTGGTTGCGCCAAGTGTTATTGTGATTTGTATCATAGCGAAAATGTTGACTAAGTTCAAAGAAAGTAAACTTGTACAAGCATTATTTTATGGATTAAGACCTGCGGTTGTTGCGTTAATCGCAGTTGCATGTTCAAGTATTTTTATTACCACATTCTTTAAGGATGGATTCACGCTTTCTTTTGGTGGAATCGAATGGATGCATGTGGTTGTATTCGCTGTTTTATTCGGTATTTACCAATTAAAAAAGCCACATCCTATTTTAGTGATTGTGGCTACAGGTCTTATTGGAATATTGTTACAACTTTAGTTTTCAATACCTAATTGTTTAATAACATATTTACGGGTTTCATCAATTGTCTTTTCCAAAACAACAGCTAATTGGCTATAGAGAATACGTTCAGCTTCGTGGAAATAAGCATCATCTACGGAGCTGAGTTTTTTATTGTTTAAAGCACGATCTTTATTTTTAAGGTAAGTTGTTTTGATGATACATACTAGATCTTCAACTTTATATGATTTTAAAAGTATTTCATATTCTTTCTTAATCATTGTGTCTTTTGAGTCGCATAAAGGAATTGAAGGAATTGCTTTGACTAATTCATCAACTTCATCACGTGTAAGTAAATCTCTTATATTACCCGCGATGTTTGATGCAGGTACTTGAATTTTTGTTTGACAGCCATTACTGAAAATAGGTACCAAGATATAGAAAGGATCTTTGCTAAGTGTATTTTTTTTGATTTCTTCAACACTACATACTTCATTTTTATATAACACTTTTTCACCAACTTTATACATTTTATACCTCCTTGTAAAAAGAATGAGTAGCTAATAACTGGACTTATGCCTTCACTAGCTACTCGTTTTATATTCCTATTATAGCACAAAAAAGGCTTAAATGCGAGGTTATCCACACAAGGGATGTTTTATAGTGCTTAAATCTCTTTGTTTTTATGGTATACAAGCTGACCATTCAAATAGGTATCGATGACTTGCGTTTCTTCTATTTTAGTGTTAAATGCAAGAATATCTTGATCTAAAACAAGGAAGTTCGCTTTCTGTCCAACTTGAATTGATCCTGCATTATTTATACCTACAATATCTGCAGCAAAACGGGTATAAGCGTTGATTGCGTCAATTACGGATAGACGTTGAGTGAATCCTGTATCGATTCCATTGTAACTTTCTCGCTTACATGCAGAGGCAATTGAAACAAAGGGGTTATGTGGATCTGCCCAAGATGTAGCTGGGGCATCACTTGAAAAGGCTAGTGGTATTTTATGTTCGATAATTGATTGATATTGATAACAAGTATCTTTAAATGATTCACTTAAATTCTTGAGATAACTTTCAATTTCTGCATACATGAAAATTGGTTGTGAAACAACAGCTGCGTGTTTTGTTTTTGTGAGATCAAGTATTTTCTTGTTTGTCATTGTGAAGTGTTCAATTCGAAGAGAGGGTTGATTTTGCAACCAATCTTCTTGTTTATGGTGAAGTATGTTTAGAATTGCACGATCACCCATCGCATGTGCAATCAACTGTAGTTTGTATTTCTTTGCTAAATTGAATGCGTCAGAAAGCTCTTGATTCGTGATTGTACTTAATCCAGTATGATTTGTATGGCAATAAGGTTTTGTACACCATGCGGTTTGTCCACTAATACTACCATCTGCAAGGATTTTAATTCCCTGGATATGCAATTTAGGTTGATGACTTACTGGTAGTTTGTCTAAGTGTTTTATTGAATGAAAATCAAATGCAAAAAGAATATCTTGTTGAATGGATGAAGTACAAGCTTGTTCTAATATTTTAAATGATTGTGGTGTTCCTAGCATTTCGGATATCGTTGTAATTCCCTTGGATAAACAATCATGACTAAATGTGTTTAGATGTTCCAATGTTTCTTCGAAAGAAGCTTTGGGTATTTTAGTAAAGGCTTCAAATTTTTCGTTTTCTCTAAGGATGCCATCGTGGTGAGTAGGATCAATACCCAATTCAATTAAGGCTTTTGTATTGCACATGCAAATGTGATTACATGTCCTCTCTATAATGACAGGGTAGTCTAAACAAGCCTTATCCAAATCGTGCTTCGTGCATAAGCGATGCTCTTTTATTTTACCTTCATCAAATCCCCATCCAAGTATCCATTTACCAGTATGAATTTGTCGAATTGCATCTTGGCAATCTTCAATGGAGTAGATTTTTGGTGGTAAACACGCAAACTTTTCAATGTTGTCTGCAATCCAGAGTGGATGCATATGTAGATCAAAAAAAGAAGGGCAGATTGTCTTCCCATGCATATCAATGACTATGTCTCCTGTCAGATTATCTAAAGACACTTCTGTAATTATATCTTGTTCAAAAGACATGCTAGTTGCTAGTGGCATGTCTTGATTTGATGTAATGATTTTAGCGTTGATGATTGTTGTTTTCATTTATTAATCTTCTTTTATTATATGTGAATTGAATTTGTAATTTAATCTTGCTTATCCATTTCTGCGTAATCTTGTAGCGTACGTTTTATTTTTGTTTTAGTTAAGCGTTCCAGTGATTCAAGTAAATTTCGTTTTTCTTGTTCAGGATAGTTATCAAAGATAACTTCATCCCATTGTATGAATAAATCATGACCTGCTTGAAAAGCTTCTTGTCCCTTTTCAGTAAGTACAAGCGTATGTGCTCTTCGATCATTTGGATTTACTTCTTGTATTATAAATCCAGTTTTTTCAAGTTTAGTAAGTGTTCTGGTTGTGTGACCCGCATCCATTTTCAAACTTTCACTAAGTGTTGAAGGAGAACAGTTTGGATGTTTGCCAATATAAAGAATAAAAAAGAATAGTCCTTGGCTTAGACCTAAATCTTGCAATCGTAGTCCACAATACTCTTTAAAATCTTTTCTAAGAAGTGTTACGTAATAAGCTAAAGTTTTTTCCATAAGTTTTTTTCCTTTGTTTATTATATCAAGTGTATTACTGGTATAGAATTTTGTCAAAATAATCAGTATACAAAAAAATGTAGAATAGCTTTTGCATGATTGTATAGTCTGTGTGTAAATGGTATCATAAAGTAGGAAAAAGGTGAAATCATGACAGACTTTAATAAATATTACACAATTTTAAATGAAGAGTTGGTTTTAGCTACTGGATGTACTGAACCAATCGCATTAGCTTACGTAAGTGCAGTTGCAAGAAAGCATTTAGGTAAAGATCCAAAGAAGGTGACTGCATATTGTAGTGCTAATGTTGTTAAAAACGTTAAAAGTGTAACAATACCGAATACAAATAATAGTCGAGGTATCGTTACTGCGGTCAATGCTGGTTGGATTGCAGGTGATGCGGATAAAGAACTTGAAGTCATTTCGGTAGTAAGTGATGAAAAAAAGAAAATGATTCAAGAAATTTCAAATACTAATTTTGTTGAAGTCGTTTGCTTAAAAGATGAACCTAACTTAAGTATTCATATAAAAATGGAATCAGATGATGATTGTGTAGAAGTTTATTTAATGCATACGCATACAAATATCACTAAGATTGTGAAAAATGATGAAGTTTTGTTTGAGAAACCTTGTGACCTTCAAGACTTTAACTCAGCTTTAACAGATCGTACTTGTTTAAATTTAAAAGATATTGTTGAATTTGCGAATACTTGTGATTTGTCACGAGTTCAAGATTTACTTTCGAAACAAGTTAAAAATAATATGTTGATTGCGAATGAAGGTATTGCTCAAGGATATGGCGCTTGTGTTGGTAAAACTATCATTGATAACATTCCTGGGAAATATTCATCTTGTATTGGTATGGCAGCAGCAGCGAGTGATGCAAGAATGAGCGGATGCCAATTGCCAGTAATGACAAACTCAGGAAGTGGTAATCAAGGAATTACAACTTCCATACCAGTTATTGTTTATGCAAGAGAGCAAAAGAAGTCGGAAGAAGAATTATATCGTGCTTTGGTTGTATCAAATTTAGTGACAATCCATTTAAAAACAGGTATCGGAAGACTGTCTGCTTATTGCGGGGTGGTGTGTGCTGCATCTGCAAGTTTTGCGGGTATTGCATATTTGAATCATGATTCATTTGAGATTATTGAAAATCTAGTAACAAATGGACTTGCAACAGCAAGTGGAATTATATGCGATGGTGCGAAAGAATCATGTGCAAGTAAAATATCGACAGCTTTATTCTCTGCAATGTTAGGTTACGAAATGGCTAAAAACCAACATGTATTTGAAGAATCTTGCGGTATTGTTCAAGATTGTGTTGAACACACCATTAAAGTTGTTGGTACACTAGGACAAGATGGTATGAAGCAAACTGATAATTTAATCCTTGATATCATGACAAAAGGAAAAGAAAACTAAAAGAATCCAATCGGATTCTTTTTTCTTGTATAAGAAAACCACACGATAGTCGTGTGGTTCAAAAGAGCTTAAGCGATGAGACTCCTTGTGCTAGACTATTTGTAAGCCTGCCAGCTTAGCAAATAGTCGAAGACAGAAGGAGAACATTAAATTGAATAAACAAGATAATATCACAAATAGTCTAGCACACAGCAAATGGAATTGTAAGTACCATGTAGTGTTCGCACCAAAGTATAGAAGAAAAATATTTTATAATGAAAAAAGAGCGGATATAAGAGAAATACTGAAAACATTATGTACATGGAAAGGAGTGGAAATCATAGAAGGTGAAATCTGTCCAGATCATGTACACCTGCTACTAGAGATACCACCGAAACTATCTGTATCAGGATTCATGGGAAATTTAAAAGGGAAAAGTAGTTTGATGATATTTCAAAAATATGGAAATATGAAATTTGCATATCGGAATAGGGAGTTTTGGTGTCGAGGATATTATGTAGATACAGTGGGAAAGAATACAAAGATGATAAAGGAATACATCGAACATCAATTAAAAACAGATAAGGAAACAGATCAATTAAGTTTATTTGATCCAAGAGACCCTTTTAAAAAAGGGTAGCAAGTAACGGATGCAACGCTGACAGGCTTGCACATGCATACTTGTATGCAGCCAATAGAAAGAGGGCTCAGCCCTTTTGTATTAAACTATTCAAGTGAAATTAATTTTGATTTGATAACACCTT
>NZ_JAVWNC010000056.1:0-12906 GCF_036637135.1 Anaerorhabdus sp.
GCCTAAACCAAGCAAAGAAATAAGCTAGTAATGAAACATCCTTCGGGATGTTTTTTTTAGTTATTGATTATCTTACAACCTGTTTTCATTAGTTATGTGCAATTTGTAATATGGAAACAATTGGAAGTATATATTAAACTTGAGAAAAGGAGAAAATAAATATGTTAGCTTTAGAAAAACGTCACATATTGATTATGAAGGTTTTAATTAATGCTTCCGAACCATTAAGTAGTGAATTGCTGGGTTCAATATTAGGTGCTACATCAAGAACAATAAGAGGAGACATAAAATTAATTGATCAAATACTTCAAAGGATGGGTGCTCAAGTCATCTCAAAATCAGGAATCGGCTATACTTTGGAAGTCATAAATCGAGGAGAGTTTAATGTATTCCTACAAAGTTTTAATGAGAAGTATAGTGATAATGCCTCAATTCCTTCATACGCAACAGAGCGAATTAGAATTATATTACACCAGCTATTAATAAGTGAAAGCTATGTAAAAAGTGAAGTATTTGAAAATCAATTATTTATTTCTCGAACCACTTTATCAGCAGACTTGAAAAAAGTTAGAGATATTCTTTCATCTTATCATTTAAAACTTGAACATAAACCAAATTATGGATTAAGAATAATTGGAGATGAGCGACATATACGATTTGCCTTAAGTGATTACATGAATATGGATGAAGAAGGTTCAACATTTATTAAAACAATATCAGTAGAATTGGATGCAAGTATTTGCAAAAATGAAATTGTAAAATTGCTTATAGATAATAAGATCCATATTTCAGTTTCATCATTAGAACAATGTATAGCGCTCTTACAAATTATGGATTTAAGAATTAAGAAAAATCATAATGTGAGATTAAGTGATAGTCAATTTGAGGAAATAAAATCATACCGAGAATATAGCATAGTAAATGAATGGTTAAATAAAATATTGCCAGGTATAAATGAGCATGAAGTTGCAAACTATACATTACACATATTATCCAGACAAATTTTAGGAATAGAAGACAATTATGATTTAACAGAAAATAAAACTAGCTATTTCTTACAAGATGAAATGTTGAAGTTTTTATTTACTTATACAAATCAAGATTTTTCATTTGATAGCCAGTTACGTAAATTGTTATCTCGAGAACTTAAAAGTATGTTAATAAGAATTACATATGGGTATGAATTTCATGACACATCAATGGTGCAAGTAAAACAAACAAATTTAGCGTTTGAATATGCAGTTATTATGACAGATTACTTGGTTAAGAAATATGGATACTCAATGAACGAAAGTGAAATAGCAGTTTTAGCTAATCATTTACATTTCTCAATGGAGCAAAATATAAAAGTACAAAATCAATTTAAAGTTGGATTGATATGGAGTAGAGGAAGAAATGAGTCTCTATTGATTAAGCAAAAAATTCTTAAATCATTTTCTCAATATATCGATTCAATTAAAATGTTAGAACATTATGAATTGGATGAACAAACAGAACAGGAATTAGATTTGATTATTACTGACATGCCAAGAGCAAGATTCAGATCAAAAATTTCATTAATACAGATAATGAATCAATTTAACTATCAAGAAAAGAAGGAACTAAAAGATTTCTTTTCAAAGAAAGGTGTAATGCTTCATACATTACTAAACTGTCTAGATAAAAGTTGTTGTATTTTTGATGTAGATGTACAAACTAGTGAAGAAGCTATTTGTCAACTATCGAAACAAATGATCAAAAATATGAAAATAACGAGTGGATTTGAACAAATGGTATTTCAACGTGAAAAAATTAGTTCAACAGAGAGAGGTAACAATGTTGCGATTGCGCATAGTTTATTTCCTTCAAGTGAAAAAACAATTGTTGGAATTGCGATACTTAAGCATCCAATAACATGGGGACAAGAAAATGCACAACTTGTATTTATGATATCTAATGGTAACAATGAGGAACAAATGTTTACTGTTCTACAATGGTTGCAAACCTTAGTACAGAACTATGAATTTGTTCATGAATGTTTGAATGCAAAGAATTTTGAAGAGATAAGAATTGCAATAGAGAGAGCTTTTCTATCAATTGATGCATAAAAATGAAGTCTAAGTAAAGTAAGTTTCCGTAATATAAAGGAAAAAAAGACGATATTGAAATGTATCAATAGAATTTAGAATGAAACAAAGGAGAGAAAAAATGAGAAAAATTATTATTGCAAGTCATGGAAAACTTGCGGAGGGATTTGTCAGTACAGTTAAGTTCTTTGCAGGAGAACAGAATATATCATTTATATGTGCATATGTAGACAATCGAAGTTTAGAAGATAAGATTACATCCATCTTGAATGATATAAAGGAAGATGACGAATTAATTGTTTTCACAGATTTACTAGGTGGAAGTGTAAATAGAGCATTCCTAAGCTATTTAAATAGAGAACATACACACATAATAGCTGGTGCAAATCTTGCTGTTATATTGGAAATTATATCCAAGCAAGAACAATATTTAACACAAAAAGAAGTGGAAGATATAGTTGTTGAAGCTCAAAAACAACTAGTTTATATGAATTGTTATGAAGTTTTGGTATCAGAAGATGATGAATAACCGTAATGATGTGGAAAATCATTGAATGGTGTAATTAGTTTTAGTTAATTAGAATGCAAGTAGGAAAGGAGTACAAGAAAATGGCAATTGTACACGCAAGAATAGATGATCGTTTAATTCATGGACAAGTTGCAACAATGTGGACAAATAATTTAGGTGTAACCAGAATCATGGTTGTGGACGATGCAGCAGCAGGAGATGATGTTCTTAAGATGTCATTAAAATTAGCATGCCCAAATAATGTGGCACTTTCTGTATTACCGGTTGAAAAGGCGGCAGAAAGGATTAATGCAAATGCATACGAAGGACAAAGGGTTTTCTTAATTTTAAAAAGTCCTCAAACATTAGTTAGACTAATTCAAGCTAATGTAAAAATTGAAACAGTGAATGTAGGAAATTTAACTTATACAGAAGGAAAAATTAAAATTGCAAACACTGTAGCAGTAACGAAAGAAGAGATTGAATGTTTCAATGAATTACATAAGTTGGGGGTTAAGTTAACACTCCAATTAATTCCATCAAATCCAAGTGAAGATTTAATGGACGTACTTAAGAAAGTATAAGGGGGAAAATATGGAAATAAATGTTATACAAGTAGTTCTTATTTGTGTGTATATGGCATTCTATACATATGAAGGAATGAATTTACAAATAATGCTTTATGGTGGGACAACAGTTATTGGTGGATTTGTTACAGGTTTAATTATGGGGAATCCAGTTCTAGGATTAACCATTGGTGCAACATTACAATTGATGTCATTAGGTATTGGTGCATATGGAGGAGCTAGTGTTCCAGATTATCATACAGGAGCAGTAATTGGTACTATAGTTGCTGTTTCAACAGGGAGAGATTTAGAATCTGCTTTAGCCATTGCGTTACCAGTGAGTCTTATAATGATTCAATTAGATGTATTAGTGAGAATGGCAACAACTTTCTTCTTACATCAATCACAAAAAGCAAGTGAAAAACTACAAATGAAAAAAGCATATACATGGATTATCTGTGGTCAAATTCCTTGGGCATTAAAAGGTATTTTACCAATTCTATTGGTGTTCATTGTAGGAGTTAATAATATAGATTCATTACTTAATCTTTTCCCAACATGGTTAATGGGAACATTTAAAGTAGCTGGTGGATTGTTACCTGCAGTTGGTATTGGTATATTGTTGAAATACATGAATGCGAAGAGTTACTTTGAATATTTATTGGTTGGTTTTGCGATGATTAGTTACTTACAAATTCCAATGTTAGGAATTGCTTTATTTGGATTAGCAATTGCGATAATAACATTTAAAAATCAAACTAAAAATGAAAATAAAACAGTTGTAGCAACAACAGGGGGTGCAATGGATGACGAACTCTAGTAAGTTAACAAAGAAAGATTTGAATGGTGTATTTCTAAGATGGGCAACTGCTTGTCAAATTTGTTGGAATTATGAAACTATGCAATCTGGTGGTGTAGTCCTTGCTCTAGGACCAGCATTAAGAAAAATATATACTAATGATGAAGAATATAAGAAAGCAATTGATTCTCACTATACATTCTTCAATACGCAACCTTTTATGGGAAATATCGTATTAGGTGCAGCACTTGCAATGGAAGAACAAAGTGGAAATAATGATTTTGAAAGCACACGCTCTGCAGTTACTTCTATTAAAACAGGATTAATGGGGCCATTAGCTGGTGTAGGAGATGCAATCTTCTTTGTAATTCCATTTACAATCTTTAATGCTATTGCTGCTTACATGGGGCAAGAAGGAAGTCCGTTGGGTATTGCAATAGGTGTATTATTTGGATTCGTATTATTATTCTTACGAAAATATATGTTTACAATGGGATATAAAGAAGGAAGTAAATTTGTAACAACATTATCAAATCAACTAAAGAGTTTAACAAACTCAGCTAATATTTTAGGAATGATGGTTATTGGGGCTTTAGTGGGTTCAGTTATTACTGTTACGATTCCATTTACTTTTCAACAAGGTGAAGTATCGGTAGCATTACAGAGTACAATTGATATGATTATGCCAAATCTAATGCCGGCATTAGTTGTAGGATTTGTTTATTGGTTACTTGGTAAAAAAGGTATGACTTCAACTAAAGTAATTGTTGCAGTTTTATTGTTATCATTTGTTGGTTATATTACAGGAATGTTGGGATAGGTGAATGAAATGAAAGTAGGTTATGCTAGTCACGAAATTACACCAATAGAACCAAGCTATTTATGTGGTCATGCAATACGTACAGAAATATCAAAAGGTACATTGGATCCTCTTTATGTAAGTTGTGTTATTTTAGATGTAGATGGTAAGAAAAAGTGTTGGTATAGTTTTGATCTTGTCATGCTTGATCGAGATTTTACAATTCAACTACAAAAGGTAGTAAGCAATATAATAGAGTGTAATGAATACGAAGTTGTTTGTAGCGTTATACATACACATTCTGGACCAGAAGTATCTGAAAAAGGAGTATTTAGTGAAACTTCAGAATTAGGTGCAAGACCTGGTTATTCTGAATTCTTATTTGCAAAATGTATGGAAGCACTTTATGAGGCTTTGGCACATCTTGAAGAAGCAAATGTTCGATATGATTCATTCGAGATCGAAGGATGCTTTGGTAATCGAAATGGCAAAGAACATCCTGCAGATAAGGAATGCATATGTATTCAATTCTATACTAGTGATCGAGTGTTATTAACGTGTGTAAATTTTGCATGTCATCCAACAGTGTTGGGACCACAAAATTTATATTTCTCTGCAGATATTTTTGGAAGCATTAGAAATCGACTTCAAGAAAAATGGAATTCTTCAGTATTCATGATGCAAGGAGCTGCAGGTGATATGGGAACTCGACAATTTAGACAGGGAGAAGATAATGTAGAATTATCTCGACTTACAGATTTATTGGATATTCAATTTAATCGAAATTGGAATTGGATAAATGTGAAAAGTGATGAAATTAAAACCATTGAAACACATTTTGAAATCGATGAAGATATTGACTTAAGTGAATTGCAAATTCGATATGATGAAAATAAAAGAAAGTTAGATCAAGAAACAAATCACGACCAAATAAAATTACTAAATTCTGGTTTAGCTGCATTGAAATTTCAAATGCAACATGGCACGCATTACCATGCAGATTTAGATGGAAGTATTTGGAAAATAGGAAAGTTATGTTTTGTTTGTTTGCCATGCGAACTATTTAATCAATTGGGTGTTAAAATTAAAAATGCAGGTATCGATGAGAAAATAATTATCTGGGGATATGCATTCAATGGAGGTACTTCTATTGGGTATTTAGTAGATGAACCACAGTATGGAAAAAGCTATGAAAGTATAGCTACATGCATAAAGAAAGGTACACCTGAAAAGTATTGTGACTATATCATATCTAAGTTAGATTTTTAGGATTAATTAAGTAATCTCAATGTATGAGGTTACTTTTTTATTATGTCATCTTAATAGTCGAAAATGGTAGATTATGATATAATCTTTAAACGAATGAGGTATGTATATGAAAGATTGTTTAGTTAAAGGAATAGCCTTAAATGGCAAAGTGAGAATGTACGCAATAAGTACAACAGAATTATGTGAACAAGCACGTTTGCAACATGACCTATGGCCAACATCACAAGCCGCATTAGGACGTATTATGTCTATTGGTGCGATTATGGCAGGTATGCTTAAAAACGATGATGATAAAATTATAATACAAGTTAATGGTAATGGACCTATTGGAACTTGCATGGTTGAATGTAAGCGCAATGGTGATGTAAAAGGATTTGTGGGAGATAATGAAATTTATCTTAAATACAATGAAAACAATAAACTTGCAGTAGGACTTGCTGTAGGAACTGAAGGTTATTTAAAAGTAACTCGTTCTATGGGAATGAAAGTAGATTTCACAGGACAAGTAGCACTTCAATCTGGTGAGATTGGAGATGACTTTGCATATTATTTTACTGTATCTGAACAAACGCCATCAGCTGTATCAGTTGGCGTTTTAGTGAATACAGATTATAGTTGTTTAGCAGCAGGAGGATTATTGATTCAAATCATGCCCGATGCAACAGAAGAAGATATTGAACAAGTAGAAAAAGTTGTAGCTTCTTTACAACCAATTAGTACGCTAATCAAAGATGGTCATACACCAGATGAGATACTGAAAGGTTTATTTGCTGATACAGAAATATTAGAAGAGAGTCCTGTACAATGGCATTGTGATTGTAGTAAAGATCGATTCAAAGGAGCATTAACTACATTAAAAGAAGAAGACTTACAAGAAATGATAGATGAAGATCATGGATGCCAAGTGAAATGTGAGTACTGTAATAAGACATATGATTTTAGTGAAGAAGAACTAAAATTCATTATGGAGTTTAGAAAATCATGTGGAAGATAAGGGACTTAGAAATTAAAAATCCTATTGTCATTGCACCCATGGCAGGAGTAAGTAATAGTGCCTTTCGTGAAATATGTTTTGAATATGGTGCTGGTTTAGTTTATACAGAAATGATTAGTGATAAAGCATTGGGGTTTAATAGTAAGAAAACTTTGGATATGTGTAGGATACTTGAAACTGAACATCCACTTGCAATGCAACTCTTTGGTCATGATAAGGATTCAATGGTTCAAGCCGCCATCTATCTTGATCAAAATACAGAATGCGATATCATTGATATCAACATGGGTTGTCCAGTTAATAAAATTGTAAAGTCCAATGCAGGTTCTGCCCTTATGAGAGAACCTGAATATGCAGTTGAATTAATAGAAGCTATTATTCAAGCAGTAAAGAAACCAGTTACTGTTAAGATACGATCAGGGTGGACAAAGGAAACCATTAATTGTGTGGAACTAGCAAAGGAATTAGAACGTGTTGGAGTAAGTGCAATTGCAGTCCATGGTAGAACACGAGGCCAAATGTATGAAGGTGAAGCAGATTGGCTATGGGTAAAGAGAGTTAAAGAAGCAGTGAGTATTCCCGTTATTGGTAATGGAGATATTAAAACAGTAGAAGAAGCCTACAAACGACTTGAAGAAACAGGTTGTGATGCAGTGATGATTGGACGAGGAGCAATTGGTAATCCGTTTCTAATAAAACAAATGGTAGCCTCGTTTAGTAATGAACCAGATTTTGAACCAAACTATGAAGAAAGAATGCAGATGGGAATTGATCATGCAAAACGATTGATAGCCTTACGTGGAGAAGTAGTAGCGATTAAACAAATGAGAGGTTTAGCTCCTTGGTATATTCAAGGTATGCCATTTAGTGCAAGAGTAAAAAATGAATGTGCTAAATTGAGAACACTAAATGATTTAGAAAACTTATTTGGTGAATATGCGAAATTCTTGAATGAAAGAGAAATTGAATATGAAAATAGAACAACCGAAGATTCAAATGCTAGACCCAGCAACATTCAATGAATGTATTATTGATTCTGACTTCTACAATAAACTCATAGAAACGAATCCAGATATGGATATGGATGAAGAGTGTCGAGTTGATAGTTGTCACTTTAAGAAAGTAGATTTTACTCAAACAAGAATTGATGTTAAAGAATTCTTAGATGTTATTTTTGAGAATTGTGACTTTACAACAATAGAGATGAATGAAGTAAATTTTCATCGCTGTCGTTTTGTGAATTGCAAGATGTCAGGTGCAAACTTCTTTCATTGCATACTGAAGAATGTTGAGTTTGATTCATGTTTATTGCGGATGAGTAATTTTTCGAATTGCAAGATGGAGTTAGTGAAGATTCAATCGACAAACTTTGAAGAGACACGTTTATTTCAATCGAATATAAAGAAAGTTGAATTAAAGGAATGTGATTTTACAAAAGGTGAGTTTTTTGAAACACCATTAGCTGGCATTGATTTTTCATCTTCTATTCTTGAAGGAGTAACTGTGGACTTAAATAGTCTCAAAGGAATTAAGGTTAACTCAGCACAAGCTATACGCTTAGCCGTACTACTTGGGATTGAAGTTGTCGACTAAGTTTCTTTGACAAGTGCTGAAAAAATAGATATAATCTAGACGTAAATCAATGAGGATAAGAAGAGTATTTTATTTGGTAACTTACAGAGAGCCTAGGTTGGTGTGATTAGGCAAGTGGATAATAAAAGAATAAAAGTCTTGGAGTTGAACGTTAATTCGCGTTAAGAATGACTTATAAAGTCGCTAAGATGAAGCAAGTGATTGCCTCATGAATTAGGGTGGTACCACGATGATAACTCTCGTCCCTATTGGGTAAAGAGTTTTTTTATTTTCACAAGGAGGAAACTATGGAACTAAATCTATCAGAACAAGAAGTAATCCGCCGTCAAAAGATGGAAGAGCTAAAAGAAAAAGGAATCGAACCATTTGGTGCTGCCTATGACAGAACACACCGCTCATTAGAGATTAAAGAAACTTATGGTGAGAAAACAAAAGAAGAATTAGAAGCATTGGATATGCATGTTAAAGTTGCGGGACGTATCATGACAAAACGTCGTATGGGCAAACTTGGTTTTATGCATCTACAAGATCGTGATGGACAAATTCAAATTGTTATTAATAAAGCAGTTGTTGGAGAAGAAGTTTATGAAATCTTCAAAGCGAGTGATTTGGGTGATATTATTGGTATTGAAGGTGTCGTAACAAAAACTGATTCAGGTGAATTATCAGTTAAGGCACATGAATACACACACTTAACAAAAGCATTACGTCCATTACCAGAAAAATTTCATGGACTACAAGATGTGGAAGAAAGATTCCGTCGTCGTTATGTAGATTTAATTATGAATGACGCTAGTCGTAAAGTAGCAATGTTACGTCCACGTATTATTCGTGCTATTCAACATTATTTAGATGGACAAGGACTTATTGAAGTTGAAACTCCAGTACTTCAACCAATTTTAGGTGGAGCTGCAGCTAGACCATTTGTTACACATCACAATACATTGGATATGGATTTCTATTTACGTATCGCAACTGAACTTCCTTTAAAACGTTTGATTGTTGGAGGTCTTGAAGGTGTATATGAAATTGGACGTTTATTCCGTAATGAAGGTATGGATACAAAACATAATCCAGAATTCACAACAGTAGAAGCATATGTTGCATATTCTGATATGGAAGGTATGATGAAACTAAATGAAGGATTATTCGAAAGCGTTGCAATGGAAGTATTTAATACAACTGAATTTACTCTTGGAGAAAATCAAGTATCATTAAAAGCACCATTTAAGAGATGGCATATGGTTGATGCGGTTAAGGAAGTTACTGGTGTCGATTTCTGGAAACAAGTAACACTAGATGAAGCATTGGCTCTTGCAAAAGAACATCATGTTGAAGTAGAAGAACACCAAAAATCTGTGGGACAAATCATTAATCTATTCTTTGAAGAATTTTGTGAAGATAAGATTACTCAACCTACATTTGTATATGGTCATCCAGTAGAAATTTCTCCACTAGCTAAAAAGAATCCAGAAGATCCTCGTTTTACTGATCGTTTTGAATTATTAATTTACGGAACAGAATATTCAAATGCATTCTCTGAATTGAATGATCCAATTGATCAAAGAGAACGTTTTGAAGCTCAATTAAAACTTAAAGAATTAGGTGATGATGAAGCTACAGAAATGGATACTGACTATGTAGAAGCTCTTGAATATGGATTACCTCCTACGGGTGGTATTGGAATTGGTATTGACCGTTTTGTAATGTTACTTACAGGTAACGAATCAATTCGTGAAGTATTATTATTTCCTCACATGAAGCATAGACAAGACTAAATAAAACGTATATAAACAAATTAAAACACGTTAAGTTTTTGATGAAATAGGAATAACGTGTTTTTCTAATAATTAATTATTTAAGAATATCAATACTTCAATAAATAATTCAAACAAGAAATGAAATGGTATAATTACTTATAGATAAACGAACTAAAATAAGAAGGGGTAAAACAAATAGATAAAAAGAAAAAAGTTACAATCATTACTGTTATTGCAATACTTGGATTTTTATTTGGATTGTTTTTTTCGCCGATAGGAAAAATTTTTGAATATTGGATAAAATAAATAATTACTAATTGTTGGTAATGGTTCGAAATGTAATAATGATAAATAAAATACGTACACTTTGAAGTGTACGTATTTCATATATCTATTATCCTATTTCTTTTTTAGTAATTTTGAAATTTCATCTCGTACTTGTGAATACTTCTTTTCAGGAATTGGTATGATATGATTCGAAATCAAATTAATATTATATCTTTCAATTGAAACAATGAAATCACAGTTTACTAGATATCCACGATGTGGACGATAAAAGTTACTTGGAAATGATGATATTATTTTTCCTAAGATTTGATTAATAGTTATACTTTTGTCAACGAGGTGTATGATGGGACGAGATCCCATGGCTTCAGCATAGAGGATAAGACTAGCATCAAGGTATGTTAATGAAGTGCTTGTCTTTATTTCAATTTTATTACCACTTGATTTGTGTGAATAGTCAGATAATAATTTTTGTACATAACGATATGTCTCTGTTCCTATTTTATTTGGGAAAACTTCATCATCAACTAACTCATTCCATTCGTTAGAAACATGCCAGTGCGTAAGTAATACAGGTGCATTCTCATTCTCTCTTCTATAATAGCAAGTAATTCTTTGAGTGACTGCAGCAATTTGATCTGATCCCAAAGCAGTATGTGCATCATACATACCGACAACAATTCCACTATTTTCATCAGTTTGGATTTGATAGAATTCTGCATTTTCCATTTCAACTGGAGGCATTTTAAAACCATCTTTGAATGAATTTTCTGCAGCTGCTTTTCCAAACATGAAGATATTACCGGGCCCAATCCATACAACATCATCATGCATTACAGTAAACAATGGATCTTTATTTAAATGGTAAAATTCATTTAGCATATATTCGGTATATTTGACTATAGTAGCGAGCGTTAGTTTCATTCATAATCCCTCCTTTTTTTCTTCTTGATTATAGTGGTTTTATTTACCACAACTATAAGTGAAAAACTCTCTATTCTTATCATATAATAGTGAAATGTTAGTCTAAATGTCAATAAATCTAAATGAATGACATTTATTTATAAATGAATAACTGTTTAATTTGAGTAAATCAAGTAAATTCAAGTGATTTTTTGATTGCAAATAAAAAAGATTAGATAATTTTTTTTGCATATAATTTAGCTAAGATGATATTAGAAAAAGAAAGTCATCCTAATAGGAATAAGGTAACTCTATGATATACTTTAAACAAGGATTATAAAGAAAAAGGAGGACTTCGATGAAGTACATTACAATTAATCAGGATATACCTAAATGTTCAGAAGTAGGTATTGGATGTATGCGTATTAATGCGTGTTCAAGTAGTGAGGTGGAAACAATTATTCAAACTGCATTGGATGCGGGGATTAACTTTTTTGATCATGCTGATATTTACGGTGGTGGTAAGTCAGAAGAGTTATTTGGGGAATGGTTATTAAAGAACCCAGAGAAGAGAAAATACATTGTGATTCAATCAAAATGTGGAATACGTAAAGGATATTATGACTTTTCAAAAGAATATATCTTGGAATCAGTTGAGCACATTCTTGAAAGATTAAAAACTGATTATTTAGATATATTGTTATTACATCGTCCAGATGCATTGATGGATGTAGCGGAAGTTGCGGAAGCATTTAATCAATTGAAAAAAGAAGGTAAAGTACGTGCATTTGGTTTATCAAATGTAAATGCGATACAAATTGAATTAATTCAAAGTAAATTAGAACAACCAATATTGATTAATCAACTACAATTAAGTTTAGCTCATACAGGTATTATTGATGCAGGTATTAATGCGAATTATCCATCAGCAAGTGGTAGTGCAAGAGATGGAAGTGTATATGAATACATGAGATTAAAAGATATGGTTCTTCAAGCATGGTCACCGTTACAATATGGTTTCTTTGAAGGGACATTCTTGGGTAGTGATAAGTATGTTGAATTGAATGAAGTTATTCAACGTCTTGCGGAAAAATATGAAGCAACACCTGAGGCAATTGCAATTGCCTGGATATTGAGACTTCCAATGGCTACACAGGCAATCGTTGGATCAGTAAATCCAACTCGTATTATGAATATGGCAAAGGGTGCAGATATTTCACTTACAAAAGTCGAGTGGTACGAATTGTATCGTTCTGCTGGGAATATGTTACCTTAAAGACACAAGTATGTGTCTTTTTTCTTGTTAAATAACAAATGAAAAAACACAATGAACGAATTCATTGTGCCTTTCAAAGGAATAAAAT
>NZ_JAVWNC010000057.1:0-12730 GCF_036637135.1 Anaerorhabdus sp.
AATCCAAGATAACCAAGTTTTGAAGAAATAATACGTGTATGATTTGTATCAACTGTTTTTTGTTTGAATGCAACTTTCGTTATTTCGATTACAAGGTAAATAACATAGCCAAACAATAATAATCCTGATACAAGCATGGGTGTATCATTGATAATAAATGAATATGTTGAAAAGTCAGTAGGTTCAACAAGACGCGAATTATTGAAGAGTACAGAATAGCCAACAGATGCGAGTAACATTAGAATAATGATGGATCCACCTAAGAGTAGGCTTTTAATTTTTTTCTTGCTCATAATTTTCTCCGCAGTGATATATTTGTCACTTTATGATACAAATATATCACTTTATAAAAAGTTGTCAATACTAATTGTGTAAAGTAATATAATAATGTAAAGAAATAAATGAAAATAGTACATACTTTCTACCGTATTATATGGAGGCATTGAATATGCAAATTACAATTATTCATGGGCAAAATCATAAAGGATCAACTTATCATATTGCAAAACAATTAGCGGATAAACTGGATGGTGAAATTACAGAATTCTTTTTGCCACGAGATTTTGATTCTTTCTGTGTAGGATGTAATACTTGTTTTGGAAAATCAGAATTGTTATGTCCACATCGAGAAAGACTTAATCCCATAACAGAAGCACTCGATAGAGCGGATGTCATTATTTTGGCTAGTCCAGTTTATGTCTATCATGTATCAGGTCCTATGAAAGTCTTATTGGATCATTATGGTTATCAGTGGATGGTACATCGACCAAATGAGCGTATGTTTTCTAAACAAGCTATTTGTATTTCAACGGCAGCAGGTGCGGGTATGAAAAGCACAAACAAAGATATGGCTGATAGTACTTTCTTTTGGGGAGTAGCGAAAACGTATAAGTTAGGGGTCGCAGTATTCGCTGTATCTTGGGATCGTGTCAGTGATAAGATAAAGGAAAAAATAGAAAAGAAAACAACCAACTTAGCAGGCAAGATCAAGAGAAATCATGGCAAAATAAAACCAACATTCAAAACAAGAGCTTTTTTCTTTATTATGCGTATTGTACAAAGAAAAGGATGGAATGAAGCTGATCGAGTTTATTGGCAAGAAAAAGGTTGGACAGGCAATATTCGACCTTGGAATAAGTGATAAAGTATATACAAAATAGCCTATGATAAAGGCTTTTTTAATTATGTGAAAAAAACCATAATGTTTTAGCACACATTTATTGACAGTGCTAAAAGAGTATGATATTGTATTAGCAGACATTAAGAATGAGTGCTAAAAAGGAGGTGTAAATGATGCTTACACAAAGAAGAGTTGATATCTTCAAAGCGATTGTTGATGAGTTTATTCAATCAGCAGAACCAGTTGGGTCAAAGACCTTAATGGAAAAGTATGATTTACCTTATTCTAGCGCTACCATCCGTAATGATATGCAGTTTCTAGAAGAAATGGGGTACTTAGAAAAGACACATACTTCAAGTGGTAGAATACCTAGTACACAAGGATATAAGTTCTATTGTGAAAATTTATTAGAAGCAAAACTTGACCCTAAAATGGAAATAGCAATTAAAGATTTATTTACAGATCGTCATTTGAATTTGGAAGAAGCAATTCTGCAAAGTTGTAATATGTTGTCACAAATGACAAACTTAACAACCGGGGTCCTGGGACCAGATGCATCCATGCAAAGATTAGAACATATTAAGATATTTCCAATCAATGAACGTAGTGCAGTCTGTGTGTTTATTACAGATAACGGACATACTGAAAATAGGACATTTAACTTCAGTGATGATGTATCAATTGAAGATATTGAGCAATGTTGTAGTATCTTGAATGATCGTTTAAAAGGAACATATGTTCATGATGTATTGGATAAGATGCAGGCAATTAAACCAATTCTTGCGGAACATGTGCAGCGACACGAGATGTTATTCCAAGCATTTATTAAAGCGTTTATGAAATTTGCAAGTGAGAATGTTTACTTCAAAGGACAAAACAATTTATTATATCAACCAGAATTTGCAGACATAGAAAAACTGAAACAATTGATGTCGATGTTAGAAAATCGTTCAATGTGGCGTCAACTTGGTAAACAATCTCAAGAACTTGTGGTTAAAACACAAGAAGGTTCTAAGATGGTATGGGTTGATGATGTAGCAGTTGTATCAAGTAAGTTTAGAGTTAGTGATAGCGAAGAGGGCGAACTAATGGTTGTAGGTCCATCAAGAATGGATTATGACAAAGTAGCTTCTCTATTAGAATATGTATCAAGCACGATTGAAGAATTCTATGGAAGTGGAGGAAAACATGGAAGATAAGAAAAAAGAAGAAATGGAACAAGAAGTAAATCAAGAACACGAGCATTGCGGGTGTGATTGTGAACACGAACATCAGCAAGAAGAGTGTTGTTGTGAACATGAACCTGGTCCAACTGAAGAACATTGCGAATGCAAACATGGACATGGACCAAAACACGAAGAACATCATCATGAGAAACATAAGAAACATGATGAAGCGAAAGAAATTGAAAAATTAAATGAAGAAATTAGTAATTTGAAAAATGAATATGCAAAAGCATATGCAGACACTGAGAATATGAGAAAACGTCTTCAAAGTGAATTTGAACAATCGAAGAAATATCGTATTCAAAGTTTTGCATTGGATATATTACCCGTTATTGATAACTTAGAAAGAGCATTAGAAACTCCTTCTACAGAAGAAACTGAAAGTTATCGTAAAGGTGTAGAAATGATTTACAATCAATTGATTCACGCTTTAAGTAAAGAAGGTGTTGAAGAAATTGAAGCACAAGGACAACCATTTGATCCAAACTTCCATCAAGCTCTAATGACTGAGCATGAAGATGGAGTTGAACCAGGTGTTGTTATTCAAGTATTACAAAAAGGATATAAATTAAAAGATCGCATTTTGCGTGCTAGCATGGTAAAGGTTAGCGAATAGGAGGAAATTATATGGCAAAAATTATTGGTATTGACTTAGGTACAACAAATAGCTGCGTTGCAGTTATGGAAGGAAAAGAAGTAAAAGTTATCACAAACCCAGAAGGTAATCGTACAACACCATCGGTTGTAGCATTTAAGAATGGTGAAAGAATTGTTGGGGACGCTGCAAAACGTCAAGTTGTAACAAACAAAGACACAGTAAGCTCAATCAAACGTTACATTGGTACAAATGAAAAAGTTACTCTTGAAGGTAAAGAATATACACCACAAGAAATCAGTGCAATGATTCTTCAATACATGAAGACATACGCTGAAGCTTACTTAGGCGAAAAAGTAGATAAAGCTGTTATTACAGTTCCTGCATACTTCAACGATGCTCAACGTCAAGCTACAAAAGATGCAGGTAAGATTGCAGGATTAGAAGTTGAACGTATCATCAACGAACCTACTGCAGCTGCATTAGCATTCGGTATTGATAAAACAGATGTAGAACAAAAAGTATTAGTATTTGACTTAGGTGGAGGAACATTTGATGTTTCTATCCTAGACTTAGCTGATGGTACATTTGAAGTATTATCAACAGCAGGTGACAACAAACTTGGTGGAGATGACTTCGATAATGTTATCGTTGATTGGATGGCTGCTGAATTCAAGAAAGAAAACGGTATTGATTTAAAACAAGATCGTATGGCTTTACAAAGAATGAAAGAAGCTGCAGAAAAAGCAAAGAAAGATTTATCAGGAGTTGTTCAAACTCAAATTAGTTTACCATTTATTAGTGCAGGGGCTTCAGGTCCATTACACTTTGAAACAACATTAACTCGTGCTCAATTTGACCAAATGACTAAATCATTAGTTGATCGTACAGTTGGACCAGTTCGTCAAGCATTAAGTGATGCAGGATTAACAAAAAATGATATTCATCAAGTATTATTAGTTGGTGGATCTACTCGTATTCCTGCTGTTCAAGAAGTTGTTCGTCAAGAATTAGGTAAAGAACCAAACAAATCAGTTAACCCAGATGAAGTAGTAGCAATGGGTGCAGCAATTCAAGGTGGAGTTATCTCTGGTGATGTTAAAGACGTATTGTTATTAGACGTTACACCATTATCATTAGGTATTGAAACGATGGGTAGTGTGATGACAGTATTGATTCCTAGAAATACAACAATCCCTACATCAAAATCTCAAGTATTCTCTACTGCTGCAGATAATCAACCAGCTGTTGATATTCACGTATTACAAGGTGAAAGACCAATGGCAAATGACAACAAAACATTAGGTAACTTCCAATTAACAGGAATTGCACCAGCACGTCGTGGTGTTCCTCAAATTGAAGTAACATTTGATATCGATGTTAATGGTATTGTTCACGTATCAGCATTAGACAAAGGTAATAACCAAAAACAATCAATTACAATCTCTGGTTCTAACGGATTAAGTGATGCTGAAATTGATAAGATGGTTAAAGAAGCTGAAGAACATAAAGCTGAAGATGAAAAACGTAAAGAAGAAATCGAAACTAAGAATAAAGCTGAACAATTCATTAACCAAATTGATGAAACATTAAAAACAGATAACGCTAATGTTACTGAACAACAAAAAGAAGAAGTTAAGAAACTTCGTGATGAATTACAAGCTGCAATTGATGCAAATGATATTGAAACATTAAAATCAAAAATGGAACAATTAGAAAAAGCAGCAAATGATATGGCTCAAGCAATGTATCAACAACAAGCACAAGGACAAGCTGGACCTGATCAAGGGCAAGCAAATACAAGTGCTAATGATGACAATGTTGTCGATGCTGACTTCACAGAAAAAAACTAAATTCATCAAAATCCTAGGAATCACTCTAGGGTTTTGTTGCCTCATTAGTCTAACGGGTTGTTCATCTAGTGAAAAAAACGATGAGCCGAAACAACCGACAAGTAACAATGTACAATCTGGTAGTAATGAGTATTCAAATACAAAAGTAAAAACAACAATGCAAACACCACTTTTCATTCTTGATAATGAAAAGTTGGTGGATGCAGGGTTATTAGAACCTAATGTTTATTTAGATATAGCAGAAGGTGATGCGATTCAAGGCGCAATCCCACTAAAAGATACAGGTTGGTATGTAAAACAAAGTGATGTAACAAATGATGGAAGATGGTTTAAGAATCAAACGCATTTGGTGCCCTTTGCTGAAGCAATTACTACGAATTCAACGTATCGCATAGAAGATGATTTTGGAAATTTACTAGGAACAAGTTCATCTAGTAATATTTATCAAGTATATGTAAAACCAAGTAGCGAAGATCCTCGCTATGGAGTACTTATTCAAAATAAAATTTATTTTATACCGCAAAGCGATGTGATGGAAGTCATGGAGAGAGCTGTTGAAACACCTGTACCAGAACTTGCTACATCGATACCGGTTATGATGTATCATTTTTTCTATGATGAATCAAAAGGGGAAACTCGAAAAGATGTAAATTATGTAGAAGTTAATGAGTTAAGAGAACAAGCAGATTATTTAGTAAATAATGGATTTGTATCACTAACGATGCGTGAGATTGAATACTTCATGGAAGAACGTGCTCAAGTTCCAGTAAATAGTTATGGTTTCACGATTGATGATGGGCATGAATCTGTATATCAATACGCCTATCCTATTCTCAAAGAGTATGGAATCAATGCAACTATGTTTATTATTGGTGGTTGGATGGAAACAACATTACCTTATGAATTATGGGAAATGAGAGAAGAAGGTATTGAACTTCAAAGTCATAGTTTCTTAATGCATCAAGGTGGATGTAAAGGGATGGGTCATGGTGGACGCTTACTTTGTGTTGGTCATGATGAAGGTGTTGCAGATACGGTTCAATCGTATGAATATGTCGATAATGGATTTGTTTATTGTTATCCATTTGGTGATGTAAATGACAATGCCATCGCAATTATGAAAGATTCTGGAACAAAACTTGCATTTACGACAGAGTTTGGTAAAATACAGCAGGGTATGGATGTGTTAAAACTTCCAAGAATCCGTGTAACTGGTGGTGCAGGTATCAATCAATATATTAATCATTTGAACTGAGGAGGGATGATATATGGCGAATAAAAGAGACTATTATGAAGTGTTGGGTCTAGCAAAAGGCGCTAGTGAAGCAGATATAAAAAAAGCATATCGAACACTTGCGAAAAAATACCATCCTGATATGAATAAAGATGCAGATGCAGAGGGTAGATTTAAAGAAATCAATGAAGCTTATGAAGTATTGAGTGATCCTCAAAAGAAAGCTTCTTATGATCAATTTGGTCATGCAGGAATGGAAGGTGCAGGTTTCGGTGGTGCTGGAGGATTCTCTGGTGGTGGATTTGATGACTTAAATGATATCTTCGGATCGTTCTTTGGAGGCGGTGGCGGATTTGGTGGTTTTGGTGGACAAAGCCAAGCAAGACGTAATGGGCCTCGCAAAGGACAAGATCGTTTCATGCAAATGAAAGTTGAATTCATGGATGCCATTTTTGGTAAAACTGAAACAATTAATTTAGGTGTTGATGAACAATGTAGTGAATGTTTAGGAACAGGAGCTCATAGTAAAGATGATGTTACTGTATGTCCTACATGTGGTGGTTCTGGATCTGTTGTAACACAACAAAGAACACCATTTGGTGTATTCCAATCACAATCGGTTTGTCCAACATGTAATGGTACAGGAAAGAGTATTAAACGAAAATGTAGCAAATGCGGTGGTAAGGGATATGAACACAAGCGTGTAAGCGTGGATGTAAAAATTCCTGCAGGTATTCAATCGGGTCAACAACTTCGTGTTCAAGGTAAAGGCGAACGTGGAGAAAACGGTGGACCTAATGGAGATTTATATATCGAAGTACTTGTAAAGAAACATGAATTCTTTACAAGAGAAGGAAAAAATATTTCAATTAGTATTCCTATTTCAAGTGTTGATGCAACACTTGGATGTCAAATTGATGTGCCTACAGTTTATGGTGATGTAGAACTTACAATACCAGCTGGTACACAAACAGGAACTAAGTTTAGATTAAAAGATAAAGGTGTAAAAGATGCACGTGGATCTGGTGACCAATATGTTATAGTCGATATCGAAGTTAATAAAAAACTATCAAAAGAAGAAAAAGAACTTTATAAAAAACTTCAAGACTTACAATCAAAAGGTGGTAAAGAAACTGTCTTTGATAAGTTTAAGAAGGCATTCAAATAAGGGTCAGTTGACCCTTTTCTAAAACGAAGTTATTAGCACTCTATATCAATAAGTGCTAAAGGAGGAAACGATGAACATTGAAAAAATGACAGAGCGACTTCAACGCGTATTAATGCAAGCAGCTAATCTAAGTCAAGAAATGAAAAACAGTGAGATTGCAACAGAACATATCTTGCATGAATTGTTACTTGATGATGGATTAGATGGCCTGTGGAAACGATTAGAAGTTAACAAAGAACCATTACTGACATTGGTTAATCAATACATGGAACGTTTGCCTAAAGTAGACCAAGTATCTCAACCAATGATGAGTAGGTATGTTGCGAGTGGGTATAACCAAGCGTTAGCATGGAGCCAAAAACAAGATGAAACGTATATGAGTACAGTAGCATTTCTAATTGGAATGTTATTCAACGGCTCAGAAGTTTCAAAAGCAATTATTGAAAAAACAAAACTAACAGAGAAACAAATTGAAAAAGTAGAACTAGAAAGACGAGGTGGAGTAAAGATGACTGAAATGAACATGGAAAATCAATTAGATGCATTAGAAAGATACGGACGAGATTTAGTTGAAGATGTAAAGTCGGGTAAAATTGACCCTGTAATTGGACGTGATGAAGAAATACGTCGTATTATTCAAATTCTATCAAGAAAAACGAAAAATAATCCTGTTCTTATTGGTGAACCAGGAGTAGGTAAAACGGCAATTGTTGAAGGATTAGCGCATCGTATTGCAAGTAATGATATTCCATTTGGGTTAAAAGACAAGAAAGTAATTGAGCTTGATATGGGAGCATTAATTGCAGGTGCTAAATATCGTGGCGAATTTGAAGAAAGATTAAAAGCAGTATTAAATGAAGTGAAAAAAGCAGAAGGAAATATTATTCTCTTCATTGATGAAATACATAATTTAGTAGGAGCTGGTAAAACAGAGGGTTCGATGGATGCTGCAAATCTATTAAAACCAATGTTAGCTCGTGGTGAATTGAAATGCATTGGAGCGACAACATTTGATGAATACCGCCAATACATTGAAAAAGATGCTGCTCTTGAAAGACGTTTTCAAAAGATACAAGTAGATGAACCATCAGTTGAAGATACAGTGTCCATTCTGCGTGGATTAAAAGAAAGATTTGAAGCACATCATGGTGTACAAATATTGGATGAAGCAATTATTGCAGCTGCATCTTTATCACACCGATACATTACAGATCGTTTCTTACCAGATAAAGCAATTGATTGTATTGATGAAGCATGTGCATCAATTCGTGTAGAGATAGATTCAATGCCACAAGAATTAGATGAACTCAATAGAAAAAAGATGCAACTAGAGATTGAAGCAACAACACTCAAGAAAGAAAAGAGTGATAAATCAAAACAACGTTTGAATGAATTGAATAAAGAATTATCAAGCATCAAAGAAGAATATAGTATTCTTGATGAAAAGTGGCGTGATGAAAAGAAGCGTCTGGATGATGCAAAAGTTGCTAAAGAAGACTTAGAACGTAAAAAACGTGAATTACAAAATGCTGAAAATGAAGGTAATTTTGAACTTGCAGGTAAATTAAAATATTCTGAAATTCCTGCGTTAGAAGAAAAGATTAAACAAGCATCAATTATAGACAATAACCGTATGTTAAAGGAAATTGTGGATGAGGAAATGATCGCAAAGATTGTAGCACGTTGGACTCATATTGAAGTGAGTAAGTTGATGGCATCACAACGTGAAAAGTTATTGCACTTAGAAGATATTTTACGTGAAAGAGTTATTGGGCAAGATGAAGCTTTACGACTTGTAACTGAAGCAATACTTCGTTCCAAAGCTCAAATTCAAGATGAGAATCGACCTATTGGTTCCTTCTTATTCTTAGGGCCTACAGGTGTTGGTAAAACAGAAGTGGCTAAAGCATTAGCTCAACAATTATTTGATGATGAATCTAAGATTGTACGCATTGATATGAGTGAATACATGGAGAAATTCAGTGTGTCTCGTTTAATTGGTGCTCCTCCAGGATATGTTGGATATGAAGAAGGTGGACAATTAACAGAAGCAGTACGTCGTAAGCCTTACTCAATTGTGTTATTAGATGAAGTAGAAAAAGCTCATCCGGATGTATTTAATATCTTACTTCAAATCCTAGATGATGGTCGTATTACAGATTCAAAAGGCGTTACTGTTGACTTTAAGAATACCTTAATTATCATGACAAGTAACTTAGGATCACAATATGCATTTGAACAAGATTTAGAATTAAGAAACAATCACTACATTAATGAAGTTAGTAAATTCTTTAAACCAGAATTTGTAAATCGTATTGATGAATTAGTTGTGTTTAATGCACTTGGTGATACAGCATTAGTTAAAATTGCTGATAAATTCTTAAATGAATTAGCACTACGTTTGAGTAATAAAGATATCCAAGTCGAGTTTACAACTCGTTGTAAAGCGAAGATTATTGAATGCGGTGTAGATCCGGTATTTGGGGCTAGACCTATGAAACGACATATTCAAAGAGCTATTGAAACATTACTTGCTAAAGAAATCTTGAAGGATCAATCACTTCAAGGAAAGACTTTAGTTGTGGATGTTGTAAATGATGAATATCATGTGACACAAAAATAAATAATTCAAAATATTTGTTTGCACCTGGAAGGTTTTCCAGGTGTTTTTATTAGAATGCGTTGAATCAAGGTATTTGATAAAAGTTTGATATAATCAAAATAGAGATGAAATGATTTCTTTCTGAGGTGATGATATCAAAAATAAAATAATATTATCTTTAGTGATTATAGGACTGATTGCTGTTGTATTCTCAACTTCAATTTTGATGAAAGATAATAAAACAGTAAGTCTATTTTCGTGGGAGAATCAAGTTTATCAAGAAAATCAAATCGATAAATTATTTGGTTTAATGAATCAATTATCTGTTACAAGATTGTATCAACAGTTTCCAAATGAAGGAATAAATACGAATGATATACTGACTTTACTTCAAAGGGCAGATGAATCAAACATTGATGTTTATTACTTAACTGGTGATGGTACTTGGGGTTTAGATGAAATGGCGGTTGATATGAAAACTAAAATTGATGAGATTGATATTCTAAATCATACAAGTGCAAAAGAATTTCCAATTAAAGGTATCTACTTTGATGTTGAAACATATTTAACAGAACAATGGATTCAAAATCCAAAGGAATCATTTAATAATTATGTAAACGCAATGGTAACAGGATATCGTTATGCTAAATCAAAAGGGTTAAGAGTGATTGTGTGTATTCCAAATTGGTTGGATGAAGTGAATATAGACTCATTAGATAATTTAATCCAATATGCGTGTGATGAAATCGCGATTATGAATTATGATAAACGAAATGAAATCAATGCAATCAAAGAAGAAGTACTACTTAGTAAAAAATATCATAAGAATTTAGAATGTATTTTTGAATTTCAAAAGGAAGGGTACCATCAATTAACTTCTAATGAAACCTATTATACAGATGGACTAGATGTTGCAATGCATAATTTTGATTTACTTCGAGATTATTATCAAGATGCTTCGATATCATTTGCATATCACTATGTAAATCCGTTGTATGAAATACTAGAAAGATGAGGAAACTCATCTTTTCTTGTGATAATTTGAACAATTGTTGTAATTTGAAAATATATTGTTACGATATAGAAAGAGGTGAGTATATGAAAAGACCAATTACAACATTATTTATGTTGATGTCAATTGATGGAAAGATAACAAGTGGTTCTAGTGATAGGTTAGATGCTGATCAGGATTGGAAATTAGTAAAGGGTGTTAAAGAGGGAATTCAGCAGTATTATGATTTAGAGCAATGCACAGATTTATGGTCATTGAACAGTGGTAGAGTTATGGCAAAGGTAGGTATGAATGAGAAAGAGAAATCGACTTTTAAAACACCAGTATCATTTGTCATAATTGATAATAAACCACATTTGAATGATAAAGGAATTGCGTATTTATGCAGTTGGTTAAAACAATTAATCATCGTAACTACCAACAAAAATCATCCCGCTTATACTTGCAATGAAGATAATTTAACAATTATATATCAAGATGAATTTGATGGTAAATTACTGTTGAACCATTTAGCTAATGAGTATCATGTAGATAGACTTACTATTCAATCAGGTGGAACGATGAATGGTTATTTTTTGAGAAACCAATGTTTTGATTACATTGATATTGTAATAGCACCAATTCTTGTTGGAGGTAAAGAAACCGCAACTTTAATTGATGGAGATTCAATTGCTTCAATTGATCAACTTCATTTATTGCAAGGTTGTCGCTTAATTAAGTCACAAACTTTGGAAAATTCATTTGTAAGATTATGCTATGAAGTATTAAAATAGAAATAGAGGTGGAAAAGATGGACGCAAACTTAAAAACGACAATCGAGAATCACATTGAAACTTGTAAAACAAAACTTGAAAGTCACAAATTTAAAGTAGATGTAGTGGAAAATGGGTATGAATGTCTTGAACTCATTGATTCGTTATTACAGGAAGGTGAAGTTGTGAGTGTAGGTGGTTCAATGACACTATTTGAAATGGGTGTTATTGATTACTTAGAGAAGAGTGATAAAATTACCTATTTGGATCGTTATCATGCAGAAGATCCATTTGAAGTGTTTCATCAAGCTTTAACATGTGATACATATATTATGAGTACTAATGCATTAACTATTGATGGACAACTTTATAATGTGGATGGTAATGGTAATCGTGTTGCAGCATTAACGTTTGGACCAGATCGTGTACTTGTGATTGCAGGATGGAATAAACTGGTAAAAGATATACCGAGCGCGATAGAACGTGTTGAACAAATTGCAGCGCCTGCGAATTGTGTGCGTTTAAACAAAACTACGCCTTGTGCATCACTTGGGCATTGTACAGATTGTTCACATCAACAAAGAATATGTGGAAGTAAAGTTATTACAACTGAATCTCACCTAAGAAATCGAATTCATGTTATAATTGTTAAGGAAGATTTTGGATATTAGAAAGAGGTAGTCATGGATTTTTTTAATTTAGTATTAACGGGAATATTTCTCGCAATTGCATTTTGGTTAAGTTTTAAATTGGTGAAAATGAAGAAAACTGTAAAAGTTTATGGTAAATTTCTTACACTAACTCGAATTATGTTCTTTATTGCACTTGTTTTCGCAATTATCACAATCTTTATATATTGGGGTAATGTTGGTGAAATGGTTCGTTCAGTGATTATGTGTTTTGCGATTTCGATGTTTATCTTATTACAAGATGGAATTACTGATGATGGGTTCTTCTTGGTAGGTAATTTTGTTGCGTTTAATGATGTAATTGATTATGACTATAAGAAAGAAAAGAATAAATTTATTGTGTTCTTCTCATATAAAGATGGAAAACAAAAGTCTGGAAGCTTCCAAACTGAAGTTGTTTTTGATATAAAGAAAGCAGACGAAGTTGAAAAAGAGTTGAAAGATAAGATTGGTAAAAAATACAGACGTATGAAAAAATA
>NZ_JAVWNC010000058.1:0-11523 GCF_036637135.1 Anaerorhabdus sp.
ATTTCTTTGTTGCGTTTACTTTGAGTGTTTCATTTAGGTTGGTACTTAAGCAAAAGACCAATAGAATTCGTATTTCTTAAGTTTATTCACCTTTTGATTTAATTTCATCTTTTATTTCATCTAATAGTTTATACTCTTCTTTTGTATATTCACGATTGGATAAAAGATCTGGGCGATTTATATATGTATTTCTAAGTGACTCTTTTAAGCGATATTTTCGTATATTTTCATGATGACCTGATAACAAAACATCGGGTACCTTCTTACCATTATACTCAACTGGTTTTGTATAGTGTGGATATTCAAGTAATCCATTTTCAAAAGATTCATCCAAATGACTTTCTTCTACAATAACGCCTTCTAATAAGCGAATAACCGCATCCGCAATGATCATAGACGCTAATTCACCACCAGTAAGAATGTAATCACCTATACTAATCAATCCATCTACTTCATCATAAATACGTGCATCTAATCCTTCATAATGACCACAAATTAAAATCAAATGTTTTACATTGACAAAACTGCGTGCTTTCTTTTGGTTAAATGTTTCCCCTGCTGCAGCTAATAGATACACTTTAGAATCGCTTGTACGAACTGATTGTAGTGCATCCAAAACAGGTTGGCACATCATCACCATACCACGACCTCCACCAAAAGGAGTATCATCAACATGATTGTGTTTATCTAATGTAAAATCACGAATATTAATACATTCTATAGTTACTTTTTCTTGCTTGATAGCACGAGCGATAATACTCGTATTGATAAAACCATCAAACATCTCTGGAAATAGTGTTAAGATCGATATTCTCATATTAACCCCGCAATAACACGAACTTGAATTAACTTTTTACCCAAGTCCACACGCAAGATAAAATGTGGATTAAATGGAATTAGACAGGTTGTACCATCTGGCTTTTCTACACGTAATAAATTATGTGCCATACCTTCTTCTACACGTAAACAAACACCGATTGAATCACCTGATTCATCAACAACTGTTAACCCTTGTAGTTGGAAAAAATAGTATTCACCTTCTTTTAATTGGTGTAAATCTTCTTTATTAATAAACAACTCTGCACCTTTAAAACACTCTACATCATTGATATTTTCATAACCTTTAAATTGTACTATCAACATACCCTTATGTTCTTTACAACTTAATACTGTCATTTCTTTATATTCATTGTTGTAGAAAAGTTCTACTACATTGTTTTTAGCAAATCTTTCTTCACTAAAATCAGTAAAACTCTTTATTTTAAGTTCACCTTTTATTCCAAATGTATTTGTAATAACTCCAATTTTCAATTTATCCATTGTGTTCTCCTATCAAGAAAGAAAAAGGATGCAATTGCATCCTTATAGTGTTAATGTTTCAAATTTGATCGTAATCTTCTTATCTTCAATTCTAGAAGCAATCGACATCATTTGACGAAGTGCTGATGCCATAGAACCTTGACGTCCAATTAAACGAGCAACATCTTCACTCTTTGCGTAAACATAAAGTATGACTTCGTTCTCATTTAAACTTGACATCTGACGAACATCCAAAGACTTTGCATCTTCCACCATAGGTGTTACAAGATTAAGTAATACTTTTTCTAATTCTACCATAAACTATTTTGCGCTTTTCTTTGATTCATGGAATGTTTTCATAACACCTTCTTTGGATAAGATATTACGAACTGTGTCTGATGGTTGTGCACCAACGTTCAACCATTTCATTGCTAATTCAGCATCAAGCTTAACTGTAGCTGGTTGAGTTGTAGGATTGTAGTAACCGATTGTTTCGATATCGCGACCATCTCTAGGTGAACGTGAATCTGCTGCAACAATTCTATAGAAAGGAGCTTTCTTTGCACCCATTCTTTTTAAACGTAATTTAACTGCCATTGTGATTTCCTCCTTGTTTTAATAACCTATATCATAATATATGAAAAGATATAACGTGTCAAGTAGTTTTGCTTAACACCTTAAAATTATTTTTTACCGAACATTCCACCAAGATTTGGTAGTTTGCCACCCTTTGATAACGAACCCATTTGTTTCATCATTTTTTGCATTTTCTCAAATTGACTTACCATTCTTGATACTTCTTGTGCTGATGTTCCACTTCCTTGTGCAATTCTATTCTTACGACGATTATTGAGGATAGAAGGATCTTCTCTTTCTTCCATTGTCATACTTTGTATAATTGCTTTTTGTTTCTTTAATCCTTTTTCTGCATCTGCATCATTAATCATATCTGCATATTGATTCATACCCGGTAGCATCTTTAGTATGCCACCAATTGGTCCCATTTTAGATACTTGTTCCAATTGTGAAAGCATATCATCCATCGTGAATGTACCTTCCATCATACGTTTTGCAGCTTTTTCTGATTCTTCAAGATCCATCTTTTCTTGTGCTTGTTCAACAAGAGTTACAATGTCTCCCATTCCCAAAATTCGATCTGCCATACGATCTGGATAGAACAATTCTAAATCTTCAATTTTCTCACCTTGTCCAACAAATTTAACTGGAACTTCAGTAATTGAGCGAACAGATAGAACTCCCCCACCTCGTGAATCTCCATCAAATTTTGTAACAACTAAACCTGTTACATTCAATTGTTCATGGAATGATTTAGCTACTTGAACAATATCTTGTCCCGTCATCGCATCAACAGTAAGTAAAATATCGTCTGGATGCACTAGATTTTCGATATCTTTCAATTCATTCATTAATTCTTCATCAATGTGCAAACGCCCCGCAGTATCGATAAAAACCGTGTCATAGCCTTTTTCTTTAGCATATGCCATCGCTTGTTTAACTGTTTCTGTTGCAGGTGTATCGATTCCTTTAGTAAATACTTCAACATCAATCGATTTACCAAGAGTTTGAAGTTGTTCAATTGCTGCAGGACGAATTATATCCGCAGCTACCAACAATGGATTACGATTGTGTTTCTTTTTAACTAAGTTCGCTACTTTTGCAATAGATGTTGTTTTACCTGTACCTTGTAACCCCACCATCATGATGACAGTGATGCCATCTTCTTTATATGTAAGTGTTGCTTCTTGTGTACCTAATAATTCAACAATCTCATCATGCACGATTTTAACAACCATACTTGATGGATCAACTGCTTCAAGTACATCTGTACCCAATGATTTTTCTTTAACACGCACTAAAAAATCTTTAACGATTTTATAATTCACATCTGCTTCAAGGAGTGCAATACGCACCTCTTTGAGCATATCTTCCATATTTTTTTCTGTAAGTCTTCCTTTACCTGATAAATCACGTAAAGCTTTATTCAGTCTATTACTTAACGAATCAAATGCCATAGTATCAACACCTTTCCCAAATATAATACCATAAAACACAAAAAAACAGACGCATTTTTTGCATCTGTTTCATTGTAAGTATTTTATTGTTTTGATTCTGATAAAGTAACTTGTGCCACAATTTGTTTTCCATCACGCACAACGGTCATCTCAATTGTATCACCCACATTGTATTCCTTGATGATTTTCTTTAAATCACTATAACTAGTGATTTCTGTATCACCTACAAAGATAATACGATCATATGCTTGAAGCCCTGCTTTTTCAGCACCTAATCCTTCAATAACTTCACTGATATATAAGCCAGGTACAACTTGGCCATTGTTTTGTGTTACCTCTGATAAATAAACACCGATTGTTGCACGATTTGATACATAACCGTTATTAATTAATTGATCCGCAATTTCAACAACATCATTTGATGGAATAGCGAATCCTAAACCTTCAATATCATTACCACTTGATTTTGCATTCACGATACCAATTAATTCTCCTGCTGCATTAAATAACCCACCACCAGAGTTACCTGGATTAACTGCCGCATTTGTTTGAAGCAAATTCATCGTTTCATTATCAATTGTAATTTCACGATTTAATGCACTAATAATTCCATCAGTTGCAGAGCCACCCAAAGTACCCAATGGATTACCAATTGCAATAACACCATCACCTACTTTTAAGTTATCTGAATTACCAATGACTGACGCTTGTAAGTTAGTCGCATCAATCTTGATTACCGCTAAATCCGTTGTCGAATCTGTTCCAACTAATTCCGCTGTATATGCTGTACCATCAGATAATGTCACACTTATGTTTCTAGCACCATTGATGACATGGTTATTTGTTACAATGTATCCATCACTTGTAAGAATAACACCTGAACCTGCACCTTCTGATACATATTCTTCTAACATAAACCCTGATGATACTGTTTCTGTACGTATTTCAACTACGCTTGGTGATGTTTTTGAAATAATGTCTTGCATTGATAATCCATTATCCGAAATACTAGTATTCGCTATATTGGATGAACTGTTTTGGACAATGGTACTATGCGGTGCAGCGAATTGATTCGCAAGATAACCTCCACCAAATCCAAATGTTCCACCAATCAAGGCAGCTGATACTAAAATTTTTGTGGTAAAGTGATTCTTCGGTTCTTTTTTCTCAACCTTGATTTCCTCATTTTTTTGAGGCTCACTTTCCATCTTCACTTCTTCATTTATCGTTTGCTTATCACTAGACTCTGTTTCATTCCAAACCTTATCAATAAGCTTATCGTTTTTTGATTCAAACATTGTATTTCCTCCTTTGTACGTTCATACTATACCAACTCTTTGTGAAAAGAAAATGATTTGAACTTGAACTTTATGTGAACATTACGTAAGCAATATAGAAAAACACGGTTACCCGTGTTTTTAAATATCCATTGTATTTTGTTTAATTAAATCATTCTTTAAATCAAATAATCGTTGTGAATAATCCACGTAGTAACGATGAGGGAAACGTAAACGTTTTACTTCCTCCCATACAGTTGCCATTTGATCAATACAGTATTGTTTTACCTCTTCTGTATTCGGTGTTTCATATACACATTGTCCATTCACAAAGATTGGAACTTGTAGTTCTACATAATGATAATTCTTAATGCGTTTTTGTTTCCAAGGAGCACTTGGATCAAACAACAAGTATTCATCTTTACTAATTACTTCATCCTTTAGTGCCAAGATATCCGCAATAGCTTGATTTGTATCATTATCATAGAAACGAATTACCTTCTTAAATCCTGGATTCGTTACTTTCTCTACATTACCACTAATCTTAATCTTCGGAATGATTTCACCATTCTTTTCATTTGCGACAACTTTGTATACTCCACCAATTACTGGAGTACTTTTTGCCGTAATTAAGTTTTCACCTACTCCAAAGGAATCAATCTTTGCATCTTGTAGAATTAAATCATCAATAATATATTCATCCAATGAATTAGATACTACAATTTTGCAATCTTCTAATCCTTCAGCGTCTAACATTTTACGTGCTTTCTTTGATAAATAAGCCAAGTCACCGGAATCAATTCGTATACCTTTTAGTCGGTGCCCATTTGGAATTAAGTATTCTTTGGCTACTTTAATTGCATTGGGAATACCTGAATGCAATGTATCATACGTATCCACAAGTAATGTACAGTTATCAGGTGTTACCTCAGCATAACTTCTAAATGCTTCTAGTTCTGTATCATGCAATTGAATATAACTATGCGCTATTGTTCCTGTTACAGGTACATTGTATTTTTCTCCCGATGCAGTGCATGCAGTAGCGCTACATCCTGCGATATACGCCGCTCTAGCACCCTCAATTGCCGCATCAACACCATGTGCCCTACGAGAACCCATCTCAAGAACACCACGTCCTTGGGCAGCTCTTGCGATACGATAGGCTTTTGTTGTAATAAGTGTTGAATAATTGACACACACCAACAACATCGTTTCTAAAATCTGTGCTTGAATTAAAGTACCACGAATCGTCACTAAAGGTTCATTCGCGAAAACAGGAGTCCCTTCTTTTACAGACCATACATCAATATTCAGTTTCATATCTTTTAAATACGCAAGAAATTCTTCATCAAAGAAATTTGTCTTACGTAAGTAATCAATACATTCATCATCAAAATGGAAGTTCTTCACAAACTCAATAAAACGGTGTAAACCGTTAAATATCATGAATCCTCCACCATCAGGTATTCTTCGAATAAACATATCGAAATACGCTACTTCTTCATGTTTATTTTGTTTGAAGTAAGCATATGACATTGTGTATTCATAGAAATCTGTCATTAACATCGATTCTTTAAAGTTCATCTTGGATCTCCTTGTACGATGCTACAACACGTATCCCAGCACCTCTTAATATATTCATCGCCGCGCGATTGTATTCATTTTGACTATGTGATGGTAAATTGAATGTTTCAACACTATCTTGTACTACACTAACTCGTGTTTCCAAGTTATGTTCATTGATATACCCTTGTAATGATAATGCGAATTGAAGGACACAAATATCTGTACAACAACCAACACAAATATATTCATCACGATCTAATTGGTTAAAAGTATCCATAAATTGGGGTTGCATGAACCCGTTTGTCGAATTCTTAAGCAAGGTAATCATATGATTTTCATATGGTTTTAAACTCTCAATCAATTCTGATTCATTTGTATTTTCAAGACAATGAGGTGGAAATGCATTAAATTCTTTACTATTCTTTTGATGAGAATCACGAAAACTAATGATTGGATAATCTCTCTCCACAAAATCTTTTACTAACGCTAGAACATTGCCAGATATTTTATCGATTGATGAATCACTTAAAGCACCTTCAAAGATGAATCCGTTGATCATATCAATCACAACTAAACATGGTTTTCTATCTTTCATATCTTTCTTCTCCATTTTTACCTATTATAAACTTTTTAGTCCAAGAATTAAAGGCATAGGCGTGCTAATTCATCACAAATAGGCTATACTTGATGTCAGGAGGATTACTATGAAAACAATTAATTTAGCTGAAAATGTGAGTTTACACCTACATAAAACGGAAAAGTTTAATGATATTACAGTATCATTTCGTTATAAGAATTCATTAGAAAATACCAACCGAACTGCACGAACTTATTTAACACAACTATTAAATGATTCTTGTTGTGCCTATCCAACAAAAGAAGCTGTAACACGCTGTTTTGATACGCTCTATGGTTCTAACTTCAAAGTGATATCAGATAACTTAGGTAAGTTAGATATCATTGAATTTAGACTTTCTACATTAAATGGAAATGTAGTCCATGAAGATTTATTAACAAAACAAATTGATGTTTTATCAGAGTTTATCAATAACCCAAAGATTGTAAATGGCTTATTTGATGAAACCTTATTCAATGAAATGAGGGAACGATTAATTTTAATGATTCAATCTTTTCATGATCAACCGGGTAATCACGCAAGTGATCAAGCAAAACGGTTATTCAACCCATCTCAAAAATGTAAAGCATTACCTACAGTTGATGATGTTAAAAACTGCAGTAATGAAGATGTAGTAAAAGCTTATCACCAATTAATGAATGAAGATGCATTGGATATCTTTGTTTTAGGTGACTTTGATGATGATGAAGTATTAGATTTAATTCAAACTAAATTTAAGTTCAGTTCACGTAAACCTATCCAAGAAGTTATTGATTTAAATACAAAGGAAACCTTTGAAGAAATTATTGAACATAAGGCAATTAGTCAAACAAGAGTTGTAATGATGTTTACAACAAATCAAACTATGTTAGATGAAAGCTACCCTGCAATCCTACTTGCGAATGGTTTATTTGGTACATTCCCTACCTCTTTCTTATTCCAAGAGGTTAGAGAAAAACGTAGTTTATGTTATTCTATCTCATCACGTATTGATAATTATGATGGTATCATTTCTGTTGCGACTGCAATTGATGGCGCTAACTTTGAACAAGTACGTGATTTAGTTCTTGAACAAGTACAACGTATTAAACAAGGTGATTTCAGTGATGAGTTACTAGAGACTACAAGAAAAATGTACATCAATGTTCTTCGTTCAAGTATTGATTCACAAAAATCATTATTAACATTAGATTATCGTGAAATCTTACTTAACGAATCATTGAATGTCAATCGTGTACTTGAGCGTATTCGACAATGTACAAAAGAAGACATCATCAACGCATTTCAACAAGTTGAACCTAAACTTACTTATTGTTTGATGCAGGAGGGACAACATGAATAAACTTACAAATACATTGAATGAAATGATCTATACCGATACATGTGATAATGGATTAAAGATTGTGGTTTGGCATAAACCTGACTTTGCGACAACTGCATGTCTATTTGCCACTCCTTATGGAAGTCTTGATTCATCACAAAAAACTGAAACAGGTGAACTACTTCAATTCCCTGAAGGTATCGCTCACTTCTTAGAACACAAATTGTTTGAATCTGAAGAAGGTGACGTGATGAATGAATATGCATCAATGGGAGCTAATGTTAATGCATTTACGTCCTACAATGAAACCGTTTATTATTTTGATACATGTGATGAAAACATTGAACGTCCATTAAATCTATTACTCGATTTTGTACAAGACTTACGCATAAGTGAAGAATCCGTAGAAAAAGAAAAAGGAATTATTAACCAAGAATTAAATATGTATCTTGAAATGCCAGATAGTCGTTTAATTTTTGAAACATTGAAATCCTTATATAAGAATCATCCAATTAAAAATGATATTGGTGGTACATGTGATTCAGTCAATCGTACAACAAAAGAGGATTTGATGAAGTGTTACGCATTGAACTATCATCCAGCAAAGATGACACTGATTGCAGTTACACCTGTTGAACCAAATAAAATCATTCAGCTCATCAAAGAAAATCAAGCAAAGAAAACATTCCCTACATATTCTAAAATCACAAGAGAATTTGAGCTTGAACCACTTGAAGTTGCGAAGCCATTTAAAACCATCAACATGGATGTCGTTAATCAAAAAACATGTTATGGATTTAAATTTAATGTGATGAATCAAACTGATGAACAACGAGTTAAAACTGATTGGGCATTCCGTTTTATTTTCGAAAGTCACTTTACTTCTATGAATCCAAGTTATCAAACATGGATTACCGAACACAAGATCTCACCTTATTTCTATTATGAAACAGATTTCTCAAGGGATTATGCACTTGCATTATTCTTTGATGAAGGTGTTGATGAAAAAGCTTTCGGTGCTTTTGTACAAGAAGAAATTAATACACTTAAGGAAAACGGGTTATCTCCTAGTGCCTTAATACAGCTTAAGAATCGTTCTCTTGGAGAAACACTTTCACTATTCAATCAACCTGATGAAATTACTGTTCAATACTTTAGACATCAACTTACTGGCGTTAATCTGTTTGAAACAATTGACCTGATTAAGAATTTAACAGTGGAAGACTGTAATGAAATTATACGAAAAATGGATTTTAGTAACTTTTCTGAAACTATTATTAAATCTGCTAAATAAGTTCACAATCTACAAATACACTTAAGCCATATTTGCATACGTTGAGTTATAAATGCAAATACGGCTTTTTTACTTGTCTATTTTAGTTGTGTATACTAACTTCAGAAATGGAGGAATTTATGCTAAATCAATGTGTTCTTGTCGGTGAAGTTAAAGAAATGCCAGTAATTAAAAGAACCCCCAATGGGATTGCGAACGCTACACTATTACTTGATGTAGAAAGACCATTCCGTAATGCAAATGGAGATGTCGATATCGATACTTTTAGCGTTACTTTGTGGCGTGGTGTTGCGGAAGAGTGTATGAATGTAATTAAACCTGGTGCTATTTTAGGTATCAGAGGGCGTTTACAAGCCAATGTCCATAACGCCTCAAATGATGTAACCTATTACAATGCAGAAGTTATCGCAGAAAAAGTCTCAATTATCACACGTGAAAAATCATCTTAAATAGTCGTGATCATTCCAATTGAAATACCCTCCTCAAAAAAGTTCGGAATCTCCGAACTTTTCATTTACTTAATTTCTAATATCATTTCAATATGAGGTATTCCATCTTCTAAAAATTCTTCACTGCTTTGTACAAATCCAACATTTTCATAAAATGTCTTTGCATACGTTTGAGCTTCAATTTTTATTTTTTTAGCATCCAGTTTATTTTTCGCAACATCAATACCTGCTTGAATAAGTTGTGTTCCTAAACCACTTCTTCTCTTTTTAGATATTACGCGGCCAATTGAAACATCATCATAAGATACTCCTTTGTCAAGGACACGTAAGTATGCTTGAATACCTTCCTCATCCTTTAAATACACATGATAAGAAGAAAGATCTTTTCCATCTACTTCTGGATATGCACAATTTTGTTCTACAACAAATACATCTACTCTTAATTTCAATATTTCATACAACTCATTAATATCTAATTCATTGAATTTCTTGATGATTAATTCCATTTTATTTCCTCACTTATATTCATTAATATATCATAATTAATTATTTAAACAAATTAAAACCACAGCAAACAACTAGGTAAGTCACTGTGGTTAGTAATTAGTAAATTGTTTTATTCAGTTTTTTAGTTTTCTTAGAAGCTACGTCGGGCAGAAAAGAGTGCACTCAAACTATTGGAAGTTTGATTATCCATAGATTTTTTGTTGGATTCATCATTTAACAATTCAGTTAAACTTGAATATTCCTTCACTTCATCTTCTACTTCGAACATTTCTAATTCATTACTACCTTTAAACTCTTTCATACCTATTTCCTCCTAAGAATGAACATAGTGTAACTCAAATGTAAAAATAGTTCAAGCATTTTCAGTAAACTTTTCATTATTTTGTAACAATTTGCATTTTTATTATCATAAAATTGCTATTATGCCCTATTTAACGGAATATTCAAAAGAAAATGACCTCCATATTGAAAGTCATTTTTATCTATTAATAATATGAATTAGTGATTTCTTAATCATTTTCAAGTCGCTTGAATCTTTTTTGATCCATGATGAAATCATAGATCCATGTATAAGTGCAAATACTGCCTGTGCTTTTTCATATGATTCTTTCTTCGAATAACCAAAGTCTAAGAATTTTTGTGCATATAATTCTTGCCATTCTGTATAAATACGCTTACATGTTTGATTAACTTCATCATCAAGATATACTGATTCAATTGAAATCATTGTAAGCAACAACGAACTAAAGAAAGACCTTTTTTCTACATTATCCGCTAAGAAATCTGCCATTTTCTCAAATGCTTTTAGTGGATCATCCTCATTCTTAAAATGAGAATTTTCAATACCCGTTTTCATTTGAATATAACTGGCATCCAAAACCTCTTTAATGAGTTGTATCTTACCTTTTGGAAAGTAATAATAAAAACTACCTTTTGGTATTTCACATATACTGAGTAATTCAGTAAGTCCAACTCCATAGTAACCTCTTTCTGAAAACAGATAGGCTGCATTTTTTATGATCATTTCTTTCTTATTCATAATCACATTATACAAGAAAATAAAACATTGCGAAATAAAAACCATGAATTTCAATTGAATTCATGGTTTCAAGTTTTATTCTTCGATTACACTTAACCCTGCATTGTGTCCACTAGTGACTG
>NZ_JAVWNC010000059.1:0-11331 GCF_036637135.1 Anaerorhabdus sp.
AGTTTTTCTACATCTAAGATATAACTATCTTTTAAACGAATGTAGTCAGCTTCATTGAAGAAACGTTCGCGTTGTACACGAGTCATATAAAGGATATCTAATTTATCCATCACTTCTTCCATCGTACGTGCTTCTTCATAAGTTACATTTGATTTCTTTAATACATCTTCAAAAATGTATTCAGGAACTCTCAATTCTTCAGGTGAAATAAGAACAAAATGAATATTCTTATAACGTGTTAATGCTTTAATGAGTGAGTGTACTGTTCTACCAAATTTTAAGTCTCCACAAAGTCCAACAACTAAGTTATCAAAGTGTCCTTTTTCTCTATGGATTGTTAGTAAATCAGTTAGGGTTTGTGTTGGATGGTTGTGTCCACCATCTCCAGCGTTAATAATAGGTACCGTTAACCCCCTTGTCGCAACAAACGGTGCACCTTCTTTAGGGTGTCGCATTGCAATGATGTCCGCGTAACAAGCAACTGTTCTTGCAGTATCAGTTACACTTTCACCTTTTGCGGCACTACTTGAATCTGCCGATGAAAAGCCTAAAACGTTTCCACCTAATTCGAGCATCGCTGCTTCGAAGCTTAATCTTGTTCTTGTACTTGGTTCAAAGAAACAGGTTGCTAGTGTCTTGTACTTACAAACATCTCTGTACTTCGTTTTGTCTAGGATGATATCATCCGCCAAGACAAGAAGATCGTTGATCTCCTCTACTGATAAGTCCATTGGATCAATCAAATGCTTCATATTCTTTTTTCCTCCTCATAATGCGCTCTCTTGGCACATTATTGTTACTATTATACCAGTATTTTCAAAAAAACAATCATTCTTTTTCAAATATTCATAATAATCTCACATTTACTAAAATTAGCTTATTTATAGACAATATCCAAGGTATGTGAACCTGCTCCAATGAGATCTAAACGCTCACAATTCAGCAAATGATATTGAATATACAAATCAAAGGTTTCATCATCCATTTGATTCAAGGTAGGACGCATAAAATCACTATGTCCATCCGGGCTTATTATTTTATGTCGATGAAGGCCTGCAAGATGATTAAATTGATCAATATCCACTAGCGTTACATAACTATATAAATCCTGTTCCTTTGGAACTGTTTTGAAATTTGAAGTAATACGTCCATCTTCTAAGCATTCTTTTATTTTATTTTCTTTAAACCCAAAAGTGATAACCGCATAATCATTCATACAATATGCGACTAAGATAACACCTGATTTCTTAGTTACACGTTTTGCTTCTTGAAGTGCCTTAACTTTCTCGTCAATTGTAAATAAATGATACATTGGTCCAAATAATAGAACACAATCAAAACTATCATCTTGAAATCTAGATAAATCAAGAGCATTCCCTTGATACGCCTTTACAGAACTCTTTTTTGCTTTTAAAACTCCTAGGTTGCTTTTCACAAGTTCAATTGCTGTAACATCATAACCTTCATCTGATAAAGCAACTGCATATCTACCTGTTCCAGCTCCTATATCCAATATTTTCTTAGCCTTATCCCCTTTTAACACCTCGTGAATATATTTCATAGAAGTAATGTATTCTACTTGCCCATGACGACTTAATAGTCTTTTTTCTTCATTGAATTTGTTGTAGTAATTTTCTATTTTTGACATATTATCACCTTACTTCTTTTCCACATCATTATAAACGATGTTATCAACAAATTCTAATACTCTTTGCACCCAAATCTCTCCTCTCACCATAATAATATTTTATTTTAATTGAATTAAGACTCCTAGCGAATAATCTCTTGGTATTCTTTCTTGATGCATCTTTCAGTATATTTACGTAAGCAGTAACCCTATAGATGATCAAAAATAAAACACCTTATGGGTGTCTTATTAGCGTTCTAGAAATATTGGTTTTTCAACTAATACTTGATTATTTTTACCTTTAATTATTTCAAATAAACTACTCGTCGAATGCTCTTTATTTTGATCAAATACTTGCCTCATACGTTTAATTTTAAATCCATATCGAATCGCAATTTCAACAATCTCTGTTAACCTTGTAGAACGATGAACCAAATAAAATCGACCATTTTCATTCAATAATCTTGAAACATGATGAAACAATTCATCCAACGCTAACATTTCCTCGTGCCTTGCAATACGCAAATATTCACTTTCATTTACATTTGATTTCTCATCACACTTGAAAAATGGAGGATTACACAAAATAACATCAAATGCATCATAGTTAAAATCTTGAATCTTGCTGCAATATAATTCGGCATTTAAATGATTGTGTTCAAAGTTTTCTTTTGCAAGTTCTATTGCTTCTTTAAAATAATCAACACCCACTAATTTTGTTGGTTTAAACTCACTTGCATACAATAACAATGCCCCGTTATTACACCCAATATCCAATACTGTTTCATCATTTTTAACATCCATAAACTTACCTAAAAAATGGGTATCTGAATTCATGCGAAACATATCTTTCCTTTGCTTAATTTCAATCGTTGTTTCTGGTAAGTAATCAAAAGACATTTTCTTGTGCGAGTTCAAACCAGAACGTTGAACCTTTTCCTTCCTCACTTATAACTCCATATTGAGCATGATGATTATCCAAAATAGCTTTAACAATTGCTAAACCAAGTCCTGTTCCTACTGCTGCACGTTTAAATGTTTTATCAATCTTATAATAGCGGTCCCAAATGTAAGGAATACTTTCAACCGGTATTCCCGATCCTTCATCTTCAACTTCAATACGTACCGAATCATCTTTCTTAAGTATTCGTATTGTAATCTTTCCATTCTCATCGGAATGTTTGAATGAATTAGATAAGAAATTATAAATAACTTGACCGATTTTTATCTCATCTGCAAAAAGAATTAAACTATCATCACTTTCGAGTTTGACATCAAATTGATGCTCATCTATTAATACTTGAAATAGTGTTAAAATATTCTTTGTTTTTTCAACAATATCAAAATTGGATTGATTTAATTCATAGTTACCTGATTGCATTTTTGATAATTCTTGCATATCCAAAACCAAGTGATCTAAATAATCTACTTCTTGTATTATTACATCCAAATGTTCTTCTCTTTTTACTGGATTATCTCCAGATATATCTCTAATCATTTCTGCATATGCTTTGATCATAGTTAGTGGTGTCTTGATATCATGCGACACATTCGCGATCAAATCTTTTCGTAGCTCATCTACTTTTTCTAATTTATCAGTTGCCTCATTTAATGTTGTCGCAAGTTCATTGATTTCTCTAAAATATGAGCCCTCAAAATGAGTATTTTCATAATCTGCTTTAGCTAATGCATCGGCAGACACTTTCATTTTTACAATGGGTTTCGATAATCCATTCGATATAAATATTGAAATCATGATTGAACAACCAATTACAATCAATGTATAAAAGAAATACTGTTCTTGAAAGAAACTAATAATTGAGTCTACAGGTTCAAGCGGACTATTGATATATAAATATAGATTTCCTAAATTAGTTTCAATTTTCTCACCGAACAAAATCATTTCTTGTTTACTTTTTGAATTAATCAGTACTTCAGAAAAGGAATTATCATTCACTTTTATATATTCATTTAAAATCAACCCATCATTAAAAGGAACAATTTCTTGTTCTTGTAAATTGATTTTTTGATTGAATATACAACTTTGTCCCAATCCATCTGCACTGTATACAAGTTTTCCTTGTTCATTGAAGATAGCGGCACATACACTGTTGTTTACAGCCAATTGAAATGCTTTATCCACCAAATATTCACTACCGTTTTCATTATCAACAATATATGATTCAAATTTTGTCGCAACCTCTTGGATTGCAGTAATTTTGTTATTTCGATAATATGGTTTAATTAGTGAAAATTGAAGAATTCCAAGGACAAGTAAAATTCCAAGTGCGAATAAGAAGAAATCCAACCAAACATTGAATTTTATCCCTCTTAATCTATGCTTCAAACTTATATCCCATTCCTCTCACCGTAACGATATAATCGCGGTAATTTCCTAAATTGTGTCTTAACATTTTAACATGCGTATCAACTGTGCGATCATCACCAAAGTAATCATAATCCCACACTTCTTCAAGTAACTTCATTCTTGATAAGGCAATATTCTTATTCTTAACCATAAAAAGAAGTAAATCAATTTCTTTTGGTGTTAAGTTTACTTTAGCACCATCTACAGAAACACTACGTCCATCGACATCAATAGTAAGACCACCAAACTTAAGAATTTGATTTTCTTTGCTTCGTCCACGATCTAAGATTACTTTCACACGTGCCATTAACTCTTTTGGTGAAAAAGGTTTAATAACATAATCCTCAACACCTAATTCAAATCCAAATAATTTATCATATTCCTCTTGTCTTGCTGAAAGCATTATGACAGGAATATCCTTTAATTTCTTGATTTGTTTACACGCAGAGAAACCATCTAATTTTGGCATCATAATGTCTAAAATAACACAATCAAAGTCTTCTACTTCAACACATTGGATTGCCTCTAGTCCATCGCTCGCTTCTACAACTTCATAACCATTTAATAAAGCATATTCACGTACAACTTCTCTTATTTTCAATTCATCATCCACGATTAATATCTTTGCCATTGTAATACCTCCTATTTATCATCTTCTAAAACTTGTATTTTATTAACTAAACAAGATTCTTTCTCATCAACTTTTCCATCAAAATAGATGTATTTTCCTTTATTCAATTGCGCTTGTACTTTTTGGTAAATATTAGGCATAAAGACTAAATCCATTTCTCCAGATTCATCATAACCTACTACAAACGCCATTAAATCACCCTTTTTAGTACGATGTTGACGAACTCTTGATATACAACAGAATCCTTTTACAAATCCATGAGTACGTCTTAATTTTACTAGTGGTTCAACTAAAATGCTATGTTTTTTCTTAATTTGAAGAATTGGATGAGATCCAAGGTAAAAACCAAGAACATTTTTTTCTCTCTCACTTCTTTCGATTGGATCTTCTTTAATTTGGTATAGAACTGGTTTTGATACCAACCCCAAATCAATTCTAGCTTGTCCATCTGTTTCAATACGAACCAAATCCGCATAACGAATTGCATCATCAAGTGAGGCTTGCATGCTCTTGCGATTGATTTTAAATTCATCCAATGCACCTGCATCAATCAGACATTCAATTACTTTACGAGTTACTTTTTTTGTCATAATACGCGCTACAAAATCATGGAAATCTGTAAATAAACCTTTACTTCTTTCTTCCATAATTTCATATATTGCACTTCCACCTACATTTTTAATTGCAAGTAGTGGAAAACGAATTTGATGATCATTTAAATCAAATGTCATTGTGCTTTGATTTACAGATGGTGACAGAATTACAATTTCTTTTTTTCTGCATTCATCTAAGTATTCAGCTGTTTTACTTTCTGAACCAATTACACTATTTAATAATGCACAGTAAAACTCATATGGATAATTTGCTTTTAGATAGGCCGTTTGATATGCAATTAATCCATACGCAACAGAATGTGCTTTATTAAAACCATATCCCGCAAACTTCAAAATCAATTCGAATATTTCATGAGCTAATGCATTGCTATGTCCATTATTTAAACATCCTTGAATAAAATCTTCTTCTAATAATTTTAAATCAGTAATCTTCTTTTTAGACATTGCTTTGCGTAAAATATCAGCCTTACCAAGTGAGAATCCTGCCATTACTTGTGCTACTTGCATGGTTTGTTCTTGGTAAATCATAATACCATACGTATCCTTTAATATCGCTTCTAAGCTTGGATGTAGATACGTTATCTCATTTTCTTTTTTTCTTGCTTCTAAATAAAGTGGAATATTTTCCATTGGTCCTGGTCTAAAAAGCGCAATCGTCGCAACAATATCTTCAAACCGTGTTGGTTCCATTTTACGTACCAAGCTTTTCATACCACTTGATTCAAGTTGAAAAACACCTACCGTATCTACCTTCTTGATTAGGTCATAAGTTTGCTTATTATCTAGAGGTATTTGAAGAATATTAAAATCAGGTTGTTCAAGTTTAATTCGATCAACAACTTGATCAATAATAGTTAAATTTCTTAATCCCAAAAAATCCATCTTAATCAATCCCATTGATTCCAAATATTCCATTGTGTACTGAGTTGAAACCATATCTTGTTCAATTTGAATCGTAGGTATTACTTCATTAAGTTCCTTACTTGACATAACAATACCTGCAGCATGTGTACTGGCATGTCGTGGTAACCCTTCCAACTTTAATGCATATTTAAAAAGTTCTGTAAATCTCTTATCTGCATCGATGTATTGTCTCAATACACTTGATTCTTCATAAGCTTTCTTAAGAGTCATTTTCGGTGCAAATGGAACTGCTTTACAAATCATATCAATCTCTCGCAAAGGAATATCCAAGACACGTCCTACATCTCTAAGAACTTGTTTAGCACCTAATGTTCCAAATGTAATAATATGAGCAATATGTTCTTTACCATATGTTTCATACACATACTGAATTACTTCATCTCGACGATCATCAGGAAAATCTGTATCAATATCCGGCATTGATATTCTTTCCGGATTTAAAAATCGTTCAAATAATAAATTATGTTGTATTGGATTAACATGTGTAATTCCCAAACAATACGCTACCAAAGAACCAGCTGCACTTCCACGTCCTGGCCCAACATAAATTCCCTGTTTCTTTGCAAAACGAATAAAATCATAAACAATTAAAAAGTAATCTTCAAAATGCATAGAAATAATAACATCTAACTCATATTTCAAACGATCTGTATATTCTTTTGTTATTTGATTATCTAATCGCTTTTTTAATCCTGCAATACACATTTGTGTTAAATAATTTTTACCATCAATTTTATTGGGTGTTTTAAACTTTGGAATTGATGTATGAAAACTCTCGAAACTTACATTGCATCGTTCCGCAATCTTTTCTGTTTCAAGTAAATCATCTTGATCATATAAATCTTCCATTTCTTTTGCACTGCGTATATGTCTTCCTTGTATTGATGGAAGTGAATAATCATTCAATGTTTTTCCTAAACGAATACCCGAGACAATTTTATAACAAATTGCATCCTCTTCTTTTTCATAATAAATCTTGCTTAACGCAACCGTTCTTCCACCACATTCCAATACTTTTCTTTTCAACATTTGGTTTTTGATTTGCCAATAAGATGCATCATTCAATGACAATGCGAATACACAATCATCAAACATGGATAACATTTCTTTAATTTGTTGAGTACATAAAGCATCATTTTCATTCACCAAACTTGATTCAAGAATGCCACCTTCACCATAAATCACCACAACATTATCAACTGCGAACTCTTTTAATTGTTCTAAACTTAATTTATTCGCGGAATTTGAAACAATACTTGAACATAATATGCAATTTCGATAGCCATTATTATTCTTCGCTAACAGCAAGAAATTAACTGTTTCATTATTTACTTCACAACCAACTTCAATTCCATATATCGGTTTAATCTTCGCATCTATACATGCCTGATAAAACTCAAAAGCACCAAACAGAACATCACTATCAGTTAGTGCACAACATGAAAAATTCAACGCTTTACTCTTTTGAACAAGTTGTTGAATCGTTAAGGTACTATTTAACAGTGAATATGAACTTCTTGCGTGTAAATGAATCATGACTACACCTCTATAAACATTCTACCATAGATTATCCATTTTTCTAGAAAATCATTCAAGTTAAAAATGAAAACCCTATCATTTTTTAATCACCATTTTTTCACAAGTTAAGATTAGTAAAAGTATTACTTTTCACTCGATTTAGATGGAAAATCAAAGCATTCTACCTATTTTTATGCTAAAATGGATGAGCATATGTTTGGAGTGATAAAATGGATGAAAAAGCAAAGGTTAAATCAACAATAGAAACTGTTGAAAAACCAATTAAAGAAAAAAAATCTTCCAGTGAAAATACAACATCAAAGAAAAGTACAAAAACAAAAAAGAGTACAAAAAGTGATGATATGATGACTGAAAAGAAAGATAAAAAAGAAAAAACAACTGCACCTAAGAAAACAACTAAAAGTGTAGCTGCAAAAACAACAAAACCTGCAACAGCTAAAACAAGTACAACTAAGAAGAAAAGTGAGTCCGTTGAAAATACAACTGATTCAGTTTTAGACGTTATTCCAACTTCGTCATCCCCAAAACAACCAAAGAAAGAAAAAACAAGTGCAAAATCAACTAAGAAATTTATTGAAGAAGGTTTCGCAGATTTTGAAACACGCTTGAAAGATATTTCTTTATCTATAAGCGATACACCGGAAATTAAGACGACTAAGAAAACAACAAAGAAAGAACCTGTTGTTCCTACCAATGAATTAGAAGTAAAAAAAGAACCACGACATGCAAAAACAGTTTCTGATATAGCTGATGCGAAGTCAAAGAATGTAAACGATGCACCAGAAGATAATAAAAACATTTTAGCTGATAATACAGGCGATAAATCAATCGAAAATACTGCTATTAAAGATGTTAAGAATAAACCACTTGATATTATAGATTTTAAAAAGACACATGCTTCTCCTATTGTTGAAAATGATGATGTAATTATTGATGTTGAACCAAAGATTATTAAGAGTAAAGAACCTAAAACAAAGAATAATCAACCTCATGCTAACCAAGAAGATAAAAAAACAGAGGCTATTTATAATTTTGAAGAAGATGACACAACTTCAAATGAGCAAGAACAAAAGACAAAAGGTCAATTTCCTTTTCCAACAAAGAAAAAAGACAATCCTGTCGATATGGAACAAACAATTGTTTTAAAGAAAATAACAGATGAAATCCATCATGATGATAAACCAAAGAAACATCAGCCAAGTAAAGGTAAAAAAATACTAGCTTCAATCATTGTAATAATCATTTGTTGCGGATTAATCATTGGTGGTATTGGTTTAGGTATTTTATCAAAAATCATATTAACATCACCAGAATTAAATCTTACGGATTTCACTGGTGCAGAGTCATCAAAGATTTATGATAGTAATGGAGAAGTGGTCACAGAACTTGGTGCTTACCTACGTGAAAATATTACATATGATAGTTTGCCTGAATCAGTAATTGATGCTTTTGTAGCCATCGAAGATTCACGTTACTTCACACATCCTGGATTTGATTTACCTCGTTTTACTAAAGCATTTATTGAAAATATTAAATCAGGAAGTTTTGCACAAGGAGGTTCAACCTTCACGATGCAACTTGTAAAAAATACTTACTTTAGTATTGACGATATTAACAATTCTAAGCTTGCAGAAAAATCAATTGATCGTAAAGTTCAAGAAATTTTCCTAGCGTTAAAAATAGAAAAAGATTTTAATAAACATGAAATTTTCGAGAAATATTTAAACAAATTAAACTTTGGAGGTAACATTCGAGGTATACAAAAAGCTGCCCTTTATTATTTTGGCAAAGATATTTCAGAAGTTACATTAAGTGAAGCAGCTTTGCTTGCAGGTATTGTAAACCTTCCAAATAAATACAATCCTTATAACTTTCTTGATTATGCAACACAAAGAAGAAACACTGTATTAGATATGATGGCTTATCATGGTTATGTCACTAAAGATGAAGCTGAATTAGCCAAAGCTATAAAAGTTGAGGATTTACTTGTTGGTGAAGAGAAGACATACAATCGTGCTAACAGTCAATATCAAAGTTATATCGATGCAGTTATTGAAGAAGCACAAGAATTAACAGGTAAAGACCCTGCTCTAACTAGCATGACTATTTACACTTATATGAATCGCGATGTTCAAGAAGTAATTGACTCCATCCAAGATGGTAGCGCAAATATTCCATTCCCAGACGATTTGATGCAAACAGCAATTGTTTCAATGGATAATCGTACAGGTGCAGTCCTCGGTGTCGGTGGAGGTAGAAATTATGAAGGTGCTCGTTTATTAAATCGTGCTACTTCAGGTTATCGCCAACCAGGATCAGCAGTAAAACCTTTCTTATCTTATGCATTAGCATTTGAGAAATTATATTGGTCGAGTAAACATGTTTTAACAGATAGACCTTATACCTATCGTGGTAGTAGTCTTGTCCTTAAAAACTTTGATAGACAATATCGTGGTGATGTTTACATTGACCAAGCATTCGCTCAATCATTAAATATACCTGCGATTGATACACTTCAACAAGTTATTGATGAAATTGGTAAAGAAGAAGTTGTAAAATATCTACAAACAATTGGATTTAGTAAAGTAACTAATGATAACTTTGATATTAGTTATGCGATTGGTGGATCATCGTTTGAAACAACCGTGTTTGAAATGGCTGGTGCCCATGCCATGATTATTAATGGTGGTATCTATAACCAACCACATACAATACAAAAAATTGTTTTCCCTGATGGAACAGTCGTATATCCAGAAAATCAAAATGTGAAAGTATTAAGTTCAGGTTCAGCTTATCTTGTTGCTGAGTTAATGCAATATGCTGTTGAAGGACCTTATTACAATTACATGCAAATCTTAAAGCGTGATTATCCTGTCTATGCAAAAACAGGTACTTCCGACTGGGCAAAAGATGGAATTGTTTATAACATTCCAATTGGTGCCGCAAAAGATAAATGGATGATATCATCATCCACACAATTTACTAACGCTGTGTGGATTGGATACGATAAGGGTGTCAAAGATAAAGGAACTTATTTTAATGGATATAAGAGTGGATTAAATATACCCGGAAAAATTAGTAAATTATTGATGGATACTGTCGAAGAAACATCAAGTACAAAACCCGAAGCAATTCAAAGACCAACTGACATTGAAGATATTACCTATGTATTGGGTTCATATCCATATGCCGAATTAACACCAGAAACACAATATATGTCTGTAACTGCTGAAATACGCAAAGGTCATCCACCTCTTGCTCCATTGAGTGAGAGTGCTTCAAAAGAAGCTCCTTCCCTATCTGGAATGAGTGCAACATTGAATATGGATGGTTCATTATCTGTTTCTTGGTTAGTTAAAGGTCACTGCTCTGGTGGTACAAAAGATTTGACTTTGAATGATGGTAAGAATTATATACCAGCAACAGGAGCTTGTTTATTCGACCCTGCAGTTGCAAGCGGTGGTACATCATATTATGCAACGATTTATGTTGATGAAGTACCGTTATACAATATTTCAAGTGGCAATGGTTATTACAACGATTGGCCAGGAAACTTGTATGGAACAATCAAAGTCTGTGGTGGTGCTTCAAATGCCTATGGAACAACAGATACGCAATGTGCTGTAGC
>NZ_JAVWNC010000060.1:0-11287 GCF_036637135.1 Anaerorhabdus sp.
CTCATTACATCATTAGAAAAAGCAAAATATGCTTTAAAAGGGGAGACAGGAACTAAAATAATAAAAAATAAGGAGAAAGTATGAAAAAAATCAAATTATCAACATGGATGATAGTTGCTTCATTTGCTGGAATCGCTGCTGGTTTAGTATTTGGACCAAGCATGGCGAATGTAAAGTTTCTTGGAGAAATTTTCTTGAGACTAATGCAAATGTCTGTTATTTTCTTAGTAATGGGAGCTATCACTGAAGCTATTGGGGGTCTTGATATTAAAGATATTGGGAAACTTGGAGGTCAAACAATTGGATTATTCATTGTATCAACATTATTTGCATCATTTGTTGGTGTTGCGTTAGCTCTATTAATACAACCTGGTGTTGGAATCACAGGTGTAACGGGAGCGGCTTTTGAAGGAACTTTACCTACAGGAAATCCATTGGATCTATTGATCGGATTTTTTCCAAAAAATGTAGTAGAAGCAATGGCAACAGGACAAATTCTGCAAGTCATCGTATTTTCGGTTTTCTTTGGACTATCTTTATCTTTCTTAAGTAATACTGATAGTGGTAAAGCGATATATAATTGGGTTAAGAATATTAATACAGTTATTTTACAAATTGTTAAACTTGTAATGTATTATGCTCCAATAGGTATATTTGCTTTGGTGGGATCAATTACTGGTACTGCTGGAACTTCTGTAATTATGGCTTTAGGAAAATTCTTAATTACATTAACAGTAGGATGTTTGGCGTTACTTGTATTGTTATTAATTATCGTTGGGGCATATGCAAAAATGAATCCAATTCGTATCTTTGCAAAACTTAAAAATACAATTATTGTAAGTATAACTACAACATCTTCAGCAGTGTCACTTCCAGTACAAATGGAGGATTCAGAACTTCGTTTAGGGATTAGTAAACGTGTATCGCGTTTAGTTAATCCGCTTGGAATGAATTTATGTAGTCATGGCTTAGCTATTACTGTTGCTATCGGTTGTATTTTCGTTGCTGAATTTTATGGAACTCCGTTATCATTTAATAATATAATGATGATAGGTGTTTATTCAACAATTGCAACATTTGCTAATTTAGCTGTTCCTGGTGGTGCATTAGTCACAATGGCAATCGGATTCTCGATGGCAGGACTTCCTCTTGAAGGGGTTGCTATAATTGCCGGTGTTGACTGGTTTGCTGGAATAATTAGAACATTATTAAATGTAGTGGATGATGTTCTTATCGCATTAATTGTTGCTAAAAATGAAAATGAAATTGATTATGAAGTTTTTAACTCAAATAATGTAGTTGAATAAATTAAGGTTGAGGGAACATAAAAGAATGTTCCCTTCTTTCCAATTAAGGTGAGATTATGAAAAAAATTAGCTTATCAAAAAAAATGATTATTGCTTCAATTTGCGGATTAGCGTTTGGGATCATATTTTCTGATTTTTCGAAAGATATAAAATTTATTGGAGATATATTCTTAAGGTTAATGCAAATGTCTGTTGTGTTCCTTGTAATGGGAGCTATGATTGAGTCTGTTGGATCTATAGCCCCTAAAGATTTAGGGAAACTTGGAATTAAAGCAATTCTGCTTTTCCTCGTTACAACATTATTGAGCGCAACAATAGGTATTTTAGTAGTGAATATTATTAAACCGGGAATCGGTATTAATATTCAAAATACTTTAGAATTTACTAAGCCAGTAATTGATAATAATATCATTGATATGATTATTAATTTTGTTCCAATCAATATTTTTAAATCGATGTCAGAAGGGAATATGATTCAAGTTATTATTTTTTCAATATTCTTTGGTTTAGCAATATCAACTTCTGTACACTTTGATGAGGCACAACATGTCTTATCATTCATTAAGAGTGTAAATGCAGTAATTATGAGAATAATTGAACTTGTCATGGTTTTTGCTCCTATAGGAATTTTTGCACTAATTGCATCAATGACAGGGAATTATGGAATAACAATTTTGATTCCTCTTGGTAAATATTTAATTGCTATGATTATAGGTGCAATATCTGTTTTTGGAATTGGTTTAATCGTTGTTGGATTATATGCAAAAGTTGCGCCACATAAAATACTACTTAAATTAAAAGACACAATTGTTGTTTCTATGACAACAACATCTTCTGCTGTTTCATTGCCGATGCAAATGCATGATTGCGAGAATAAACTAGGGATTAGCAAAAGAGTTTCTAGACTTGTAAATCCACTTGCTATGTCTTTGAATAGTGATGGGCTAGCATTAAGTATTTCGATAGCTTGTATAATGATTGCTCAATTCTTTGGTATCGAGTTAACACTTTATCAGCAAATCATAATTGTGTTAATATCTACATTTACAACTATGGGTAATTTACTAGTTCCTGGCGGTGCATTAGTTGCATTCTCAGTAGCGTTCACAATGGTGGGATTACCTATTGAGGGAATTGCATTACTTGCTGGAGTAGAGTGGTTTGCTGGTATACCAAGAACTTTATTAAATGTTATTGATGATGTTTTGATTACAATGTTTATTGCTGTGAATGAAAAAGAATTTGATCGAGAAAAATTTAATGAAAGTAAATGAACTATCTTCTCAAATAATTGAAAAACATTATTTCGATATATTCGAAGATGAAGAAATAATATATGGTAGAGTTCATTCAGTTTTTAATGACTTAATAAATGTGGAATTAGCGAACAAAGAAATTATTGTAATTGCATCAAATAGAATCTCAGTAAAACCGAAAATGATACAAGTAAATTATTTCTCTTCTTCTTTTTTTAAAGTTGATGATAAGATTGTTTTTATGAAAAATAATTGTTTTTCGAATAACGTAAAAATTGTTTTTAATCAACCTGAAATAAAAAATTGTGATATTCGTTGTATTTGGGATGTGAATGTAATTAGCGAGTCATGGATTTATTCTTTTTACAATTCTTTGATGACATTGAAAAGTGAAGGATTGCTACCGATAATTAGAATGAATAGTACGACAAATAATTTTTGTAATCATATAATGAAACAACTCGAAGGATTATATTTTAATATTAATCAAGGCGATATTGACAGTTTGTCAAAGATAATAAATAAGTTGATAGGAGTTGGAATAGGATTAACACCATCATCTGATGATTTTTTAGTAGGGGTACTTCTTGCGTTATACTTAAATTGTCAAAATAGGAATCGAAATGAATTATATGAAGCGATTGCAAAACGAATACAAGTTATTTGCATTGGAAAAACTACGAAAGTTAGTGAGTATTATATAATCAATGCTTGCAGAGGTTATTTTGATTTAGACATATTATGTATTGTTGAAGATTTAAAAAAAGATTCATGGAATTTTGATACTTTTATGAAGGTGAAAAATCATGGGCATAGTTCAGGAATTGATTTCTTGGTGGGTTTTTATCTATCATTATGCAAAATAAATATTATGTAGATTATTGTTGAAAAGAGCGAATTTTGAAGTCGCTCTTTTTATATATAAATTAGGAATAGAGATTCTCGCTAAATATGTGTTATGTCTTTTTCTTTACGCTAGGAAACTCTCTTTTCTTGATGATGTTTAGTTGATATAAATCAGTATTTAAATATAATTCTGTATAATCAAAAACTCTACCATCTTTTAAATACGTAGGATTGTTGATCCTTAATATGGGATGTTTGGTCGATACATTTAATTCGGATGCTATATATTCAGGTGGAAAGATAGGTGCAATGGTTTGATAAGCATAATCGATATCAAATCCATTCTTCTCTGCGTAACTGTACTTACTCCCTAATAAGATTTTCATGGACATCTCTGGATGTAAATCTACCGACATAAAAGTTCTTTCAAAAAGTACAGGTTTATCATCTGCGTAACGAGTACGTTCGATCAAGTATATTTTGTCCGTTTCATTGATTCCAAGTATTTTCGACATTGTTACTCCAGCCTCAGTAATATTAAAGGTATGCACAACACTTCGAGGTTCTTTACCTTGTTCCAAGATATCTTCAGAGAAACTCTTAAGAAGTGGTGTTCTTTGGATTGACTGTTCAGGTTTTACAAATGTTCCACTTCCTTGATTTTTATAAATGAATCCTCTAAATACCAAATTACTCAAAGCCTGACGTACTGTAACGCGTGAACAATTATACTTCTCGGCAATTTCTGCTTCGGTTGGAAGTGCTGCATTGGGTAAATAAATTCCGTTATTAATTTTATCAATGATATCATTTTCGATAATTTGATATTTGGGGATTTTTTCATCATTTGTTTTCATATTGCCTCCGTTTACTATACAAATAGATTAGAAATAATACAACTTTTATATAACATATAATACAACTTTAAATTTGTATTGACAACTAGTTTTTGGGTGAATATGCTAATAGTAAAGAGAGGGATAAATATGATAGGAATAGCAATTTGTACACACTCAGATTTTGCAAAGGGATTAAAAAATGCGATTGAAATGATTGCGGGAGAACAACAAGATTTCTTAGACTTTTGCTTCTTTGGCGATGAACAATTAATGGAATATGGGGAAAGAATCAAAGAAGGAACAAATCAATTTGAATCATGTATTTATGTTACAGATTTAGTAAATGCGACACCATTCAATGCTTCGTTGATTGCAATAGCAGGTACAGAGAATGTTGTATTAACGGGAGCATCATTACCATTAGTCTTAGAATTAGTCATTCGAAGACAAGGATATGAAAATAAAGCAGAAGATTTAGCAAGGGAAATTGTTGAATCAAGTAAAGAATATGTTGAACTAAAATGTTCAAAAGATATATTTGGAGAATAAATCAAGGAGGATAAAAAATGATTTGTTTAGTAAGAAGTGACGAAAGACTTATTCATGGTCAATGTATGCAATTTATTGTTTCAGATTTTTCAATCAAGACTATTTTAGTGGTTGATGATTCAACTGCAACCAACCCAATCTTAAAATCAATATTTCAAACAGCTGTACCACAAGCAATTACGGCAAATGTATACACGTTACAAGAAGCAATTCCGTTTATAAAGGATGCAGTAACTAATTCAGAAAATACTTTATTACTAATGAAGAATCCAAGGACATTAGTTCCAATTCTAGAACAAGTTGAGGGAGTTAAACAAGAATTAAACATTGGTCCTCAAATGGCAAGAAATGGCGTTAAATGTGCAGATTTTGCTACATTACATCCAGAAGACATTGAAGCATGTAAAAAACTTACTGACATGGGAGTGAGAGTTTACTTCAATTCAATTGGTGCAAGTGGCAGTGTTACCGAATGGAGTTCGGTAGCTAAAAAGATCTAAACATTTTAATAAATAACAATATAAGGAGGAAATTATGTCATTTATTCAAGCGTTACTTATTGGACTATTTGGATATTGCGGTGCTAAATGGTCAGTTCCACTATGGGGTGACATGGGTGGATGGTGGACAGTTGGTCGTCCACTAGTTGCAGGTATGATTATCGGTATTATTTTAGGAGACGTAAAAACAGGTATTATTCTAGGATGTGCAATTAACTCGTTGTATCTAGGTAGTATCACAGTTGGAGGGGTAGCAGCGAATGATATTAACTTTGCTGCATATATTGGTATTCCTTTGGCAATGACATCGGGAGCAACAGTTGAAGAAGCACTTACATTAGCAGCACTTTTAGGAGCTCTTGGAGTATTCGTATGGAATTTTGTAAAAATTATTAATGTGTATTGGGTTCACTTAATGGATCGTATGATCGATGAAGGTAAACTTGATAATGCGGCACGTGTTCCTATTTTGGGGAATATCTTCTTATTCATATTTAGATTCTTCCCAATTTTCTTAGCATGTTTGTTAGGGCCAGAAGCTATGACACAACTCATGAATTCTATTCCACCTGAAGCTTCAGCAATTATTGGAATCTTTGGAGGAATGCTTCCATTATTAGGATTCGCTATCATCTTAAAAACTTGCGTAAAGAAATATTACGAATTGGTTTACTTTGTATTTGGGTTCATTTTATTCACAAGTTTCAATGTAAGTATTATTGCAATCTTAGTTGTTGCATTAGTGTTTGCGTTAATTGATTTTAGAACTTCGGGTTCAACTACTGGAGGTAATGCAGCATGACAACAACAAATGTAAGATTACTAGATAAAAAAGATGTAAGAAAAGTTTGGTTTAACTGGATGTGGTTGAATTTATCAACACAAAATATGGAACGTATGCAAGCACCAGCATTGGTACGTGCGTTCTGGACAGCAAAAGACAAACTTTATCCAAATGATCCAGAGCAACAAAAAGATTTAATGACACGCCATATGGAATTCTTTAACACTGAACCAATTTGGGGAGGGTTAACTGTAGGAATTGCATTAGCTATTGAAGAAGAAAAAGCAATTCATCCGGATGATGTACCAGATGAATTATCAACAAGTATTAAAAATGCCTTGATGGGACCATGTGCAGGGTTGTTTGACTCTCTATTCCAATCAACATTAATTCCAATCATATTGGCTATTGGTATTGGTATTTCAGCAGAAACAGGTTCTATCGTTGGGCCATTATTATACATTGCATTATTCTGGGCAATTGTACCAACGGTAAGTTGGTTCCTATTCTATAACAGTTATAAATTGGGGTTAAATGGAGTTCAACAAATTCTAACAACAGGTATCAAAGATAGAGTTATTAGTGCTGCAAATATTGTTGGATTAACTGTAATCGGTGCAGTAACAGCATCTACTTGTAAAATTAACACAGGACTGAACTTCACATATGGTGAATTATCAATCAATGTAAATGATATTTTAACAAGCATTCAACCTAAGATGTTAGTTCTTATCATGGCTTTTGTAACTTATTGGCTTTTAGCGAAAAAACGTGTGAGTGTTAATAAGATTATGTTAATCATGTTAATTATCTCTATCGTTGGTTACTTCACAACAATCTTAGCTTAGAAACGAGTAGGGGTTAATTGTTTGCAATTAAGCCCCTTCTTTTGAGGGAAATATATGTATAAATTTGATTATGAATTAAATCCTGAAAATATTAAAGAATTGAATTTCTATATGGCATTAAATGATAAAGGAATTCAAAAAAAGATGTTTTCATTAATGATATCTTTTGTGATTTTGATTATTGTCGGAACAATTTTATTACTAAAATTATCAATTGCTTCGTTTGTTATTATTGGGATTTCAATCATTTTGATTGTAATTTTCTTTCCCAAAGTTTATTGGAAAGTTATATTTAATCGAATAGATAAAGTAACAAATGAAAAGAGTATAAAATTTAGTTCAACAGAAATTAAATTTGCAAACAAGATTACTGTTACACAAGACAATAGAGAAATGGTATTGAACTACAGTGATATACAATTCATGGATTTTACTAAGAATAATCTGATGTTATTTTGCAAAAGAAATGATGAGTTTAGTAAGGTAGTAATTCCCATACAATCTATCGGAGATAATTTAGAATCATTTTATACTTTTCTTCAAAAGGAGATAGAACATGAAAAATAAAAAAGAAATATTAGATCAACTTAGAGGTGGCATAATTGTGTCATGTCAAATTGAAAAACATGCGCCTTGTTATAGTGAGGATATTGTTGAGTTAATGGTTAAGTCTGCACTATGGGGCGGTGCTTGCGGGTTAAGGATTAATGGAGAAGAAAACATTAGAAACACACGAAAAATTACTGAACTCCCAATTATCGGATTGATTAAGATATTTAGAGATGATACAGAAGTATTTATGACACCAAGCATGGAAGAAGTAAAAAGAGTAATAGAGGCAGGTGCTGATATTGTTGCGATTGATGGAACTGATCGATTAATTGATGGTCATGTAGCGAATCAAATCATATCGGAAATAAGAAAAGAATATCCAGATACTCTTATTTTTGCGGATGTAAGAGATGAAGTAGATGCAATACAATCAATAGAATTGGGTGCAGATATTGTTGCGCCTACTTTCTATCGCTTCAAAAAGGATGCAAAATCTACAGACACTCCGGATTGGGAAATGTTTTCAAAACTATGTGATAGTTGTTGCGGAAAAGGTATGGTCATGATGGAAGGAAAAGTATGGACACCGGATGATGCGATAAAAGCATTTCATTATGGAGCAGATGCAGTTGTTGTGGGTAGTGCAATTACAAGACCACATTTAATAACTCAAAGATTTTGTGACCACGTAAACGGATTTAAGAAAAAGAGAAGTTTGATTTATTAGGGAGGGATAATATGAAAAATCAGTATAATATTTATTGGACAGATATGCATAGCAACATTCATCATGAACAAATTAATGAACTTGAAAAATGGTATGAACAAGTAAAAGCAACTATGGATTTTTGGCCTATCGCTTATTATCCATATACAATGAGAAAAGATGAATGTGGGTTAGGTGTTGAAGATATATTCCCGAGCGATGTCATCAACAAAGATTGGGAACTCATAAGAGATTTTACAAATAAAGTAAACCAAAGCGGATATCCAATGTTTATGGGATATGAATGGCAAGGTGCAGGGTTGGATGGTGACCACAATGTTTTCTTTAAAGATAACCAAGAAAATATGGCCTATCCATTACGTTACACAGATTTAGTCAATACTTTTAAGGGTAAAGATGCTATTGGTATTCCTCATCATCTTGCATATCATCAAGGTGATCGGGGTAAAAATTGGAGTACACATGATGAAACATTTTCTCCTGTTGCGGAGATATATTCATCACATGGTTCAAGTGAAAATGATAATGGACCAATTGAAATGACAAGACATGTGCATATGGGGCCAAGAACTGGGAAAACATGTGTAGAAGCAGGATTAAATAAAGGTAAGAAAATTGGAGTGATTGCGGCTGGTGATAATCACAGTTGTCCTAGTGTTTATGGTTTTGGATATTGTGCAGTACTTGCAAAAAGTCCATCAAAGGAAGATATATGGGATGCGTTAATTAATAGACGTACATATGGCGTTAGTAAAGATAAAATAAAACTCAACTTCACAATTGATGGTAGTGAAATGGGATCAATTGTAAAACCGAATAAGAATGGGAAACTAAGTGTCAAAGTTAATGCAAGTAATGCAATCGATCGAATTGAAATTATTAAAGATAACGTAGTTGATATAATGATTCCACATACATCAACATGGGAAAAAGAAGAATTTACTGGAAAAGTAAAATTTAAATTTCAATTGGAATTAGGCTGGGGACCAGATAGAAGAATCTTTCCTGACATTGAAAGTCGAAAATGGGTAGGTAAACTTGAAACACCTGGAAAGTTATTAAGTGTTGAAAAATGCTGGAGTACATTTGGACAAAGTTTGGATCATGTTACTGATCATAGCTGTGAGTTTAATTTAACCTCTTATAAAACAACGGCAACAGGTAAGTGGATGGGCCCAAGTGCAATCACAACAGAAGGGTTTATTTTTGAAATTGAAGATGATATCAATTCATCTGTGAAATTAATTATTGATGGTATTGAATATAACTTAAGTATTAGAGACATAATTAAATCTAGTGATCTAATTCCACTTATGGATGAAGCGAGAATGTTATTGAATGAAACATTTGGATTTAATGAATACTATAGAACTGATCCATGGTGGCATAATGCATATAAAATTAAAGTGAATCAAGCTGCACCAAGTATAGCTTATGAAAGAGAAATTGATATGGACATGGATACAACACAATCAAACCAAATTAGAGTTAGAGTATGGCAAAAAAATGGAGCGGTTGCTTGGTCCTCACCAATATTTATCGAGGAATAAAATATGAATCTACTTTATTTAAACACACATGATACAGGTAGAGCGATCAGTCCATATGGTATTGATGCACCGACACCTACTTTTAAAGAACTTGCAGAGGATGGTACACTTTTCACACATGCTTATTGCTGTAGCCCAACATGTTCTCCAAGTAGAGCTGCAATGTTAACAGGAACCTATCCACATCAAAATGGAATGTTAGGTCTTGCTCAACGAGGATTTTCATTAAGTGATCCAAGTAAACACCTTGCAAACTTCTTGAAGTCGCAAAACTATCAAACAGTAATTAGTGGAATACAACATGAATCCGGTTGGTATTTAGATGAGAATGCTGATGGAATTCATCAACTAGGTTATGATGAAATTCTTACAGTTAATTCAAACCAATACAAAAAAGATGAATATCACTTGTGGGATAGAGAAAATGCATTAAAGATGGTAGATTGGCTTAAAAATCATGATCGATCAAAACCATTTATGGCAAGTTATGGTATGCATAGTACACATCGTATTTATCCAAGTGAAATCATAGATGAAATTGATCCAAGATATGTAAAACCAATTTCGCCTTGTGATAACAATGAAGACAATCGTAAGGATCATGCACAATTTCTTACATCAGCATATTATGCAGATCAAAATATTAAATTGATAATTCAAGCATTAAAAGATACAAATTTATATGATGAGACAATTATTATTTATACAACAGATCATGGAGTAGCGATACCTTTCCATAAATGTAATTTAACTGATTCTGGAATTGGAGTAAGTTTAATTATTAGGAATCCAAAAGTAAAATCAAAAGGAATCGTAGTGGATCAGTTGATATCGCAAGTAGATGTTTTTCCAACACTTTGTGATTTATTAGGGTTAGAAAAGCCAAATTATCTTGAAGGAAAATCATTTAAAGAAATTTTTGAAAATAAAGATGCAAAAATCAATGATGTAGTATTTGCTGAAGTAAACTTTCATACATCATATGAGCCAATGCGTTGTGTTAGAAATAATAGATATAAATACATTAAATATTATGATGAAGAGTGGAATCATTTTAACCTCTCTAACATGGATGAATCGATACCTAAAGCATTTCTTATGAAGAATGATTTAATAAGCAAAGATAAAGATTTAGAATGTTTGTATGATTGTTACTATGATCCAGAAGAAAGAGATAACTTGATTAATAAATCAGAATACAAGGATATTATTGATTCATTAAGAAATGAAATGATTCAAATTCAAATTAAAACAAATGATCCTATTTTAAATGGGAATATTCCGGTTAAATCTAAATACAAGGTTAATAAGGTATCGTGTATTCAAGCATCAAGTAAAAATAGTGATGATTATGTGTCACTTGGAGTTAAGGACTAAGTATGTAAACAGTGATGGTATCATTTTGATCGATCACTGTTTTTTTAATTGTATAATTCAATTATTTGTTGGGATAGTATAGGATACGGGTAAGAGATAGTTTATAATAATACCAGGTGATAATATGAAATATTTTTCAATGCTAATCAAAC
>NZ_JAVWNC010000061.1:0-11068 GCF_036637135.1 Anaerorhabdus sp.
TAATAGCCCTTATAGGGTTAAGTCAGAACCACGTGTTTTACACGTGGAAGCTATTTTGAGTTTTTGAACAACTTAATAGGTAATTCACGGAGTAGTGGCGCTTTAAATAAAAATAAAATAAGTAAATATGTAAAACCACCTGCTGCTATTTGTATGAGATTAACTAGAAAGCTAGATCCTAAAAATCCAAGATAATGGGCGGGTATAAACATAATAAAAGATGCAAACAAAATTAATAAAAGTTCATTTGATTGAAAGTTGAACTTAACTTTCCCTCTAATAAAATAAAATTGTATTAATGTAACACTTAATTCAGCGATGACGGAGCCAATTATAGCTCCATATACACCATAAGTAGGTATAAGAGACCAGTTGATTAAGAAATTCAATATAGCTCCAACGACAACTGAGATTGTGTATGACTTGGTGTCGCCAGTGGGGACAAGGTATTGAGTTCCAAAAACATTACTTAAAGAGATAAATAAAATGATGGGAGAGGTACATTGAATCAATAAACCTACGGAATGATAAGAAACAGGTAGAAACCAATCCACAAAATTTTGAATCATTGCATTGATACCGAATATCATCGGAATAGATAAGTACAAAGCTAATCGGAAGGTTTTGTTTAAATAATTATGAACGGATTGGGTATCTCCTTTATGAAAAACATTTGATACTCGTGGAAGCATAACTGTTCCGATTGATGTGATAAAAAACAAGAACATTTTAACAAACTTTTGCGTTTGTTCATAAAGATTTAACTGTTCGAAAACAGGACCTAATGTTTTTAGCATAGTAATATCTAGGATGGAATAAACACTAATTGCGATTTGAGGAATAAATAACGCGATATTTGGTTTGATATGTTTTACTACACCTTGAAATGATATTTTCTCAAAGTGGATATATTGCTTGAGTTGAAACCACATGATGATTTGTCCGGCAACACCAGTACAAACATTAATTAAAACAAATGTTAATAGATCATTCTTATTCTTAACTAAAGTAAAAATAAGGATTACCCCGATGATTTTAACAAACATATTTCGTATAGATGCTTTCTTAAAGTCTTCTACTCCATAGAAAAACCAAGTGATATCAAGAGCAACACTCAATAATGAAATTCCTTGAATAAGAAGAATGGTTTGATATCGATCACCTATAACAATCATATAAAGGAAAAACATAAGTGTCGCAAGGAGCATACTGAAAAATTGCATAGTAAATATTTCTAGAAATGTTTTTGATAACAATGATTTGTCATCGCGAACTCTAGCAATTTGGCGATTTCCATAAATATTAATTCCCATAATACCAAACAAGACAAACCACTGAATCGTATTGGCTGTAGCTGTGTTGATTGATAAAGTATAGTCACCTAAAACACGAGTTGTATAAGGTGTGATAATCAAAGGCATGATAATAATTAATATTTGGTAAAGTACACTATAAATATAGTTCTTAACAATTTTTCTTTCCATAAGATTCACTTTCTATGGGTGTATTTAAAAAGGTATCAAAAATGATACCTTAATTATAGTTTAACAAAAAGTAAATGTCTAAATTTTATTCATACCTTAAAGCATCAATTGGATCCATTTTAGCTGCTTTGTTTGCGGGATAATAACCAAAGAATACACCAATACTCATACTAAAGAGTACTGAAATAATACATGCGCTAATACTTGTTTTCGCGGGATATCCGAGTAATGATGAACCAAATGAACCAAGGATAACACCTAGTGATAATCCTATAAGTCCACCAATTAAGCAGATAACCATTGATTCTACAATGAATTGCAATCGAATGTTTCTGTTGGTTGCACCCAATGCCTTCCTTGTTCCAATTTCTCGTGTTCGCTCTGTTATTGAAACTAACATAATATTCATTACACCAATACCACCTACAAGTAAACTAATGGCGGCAATTGCTGCAATGGCGAGTGTAATGGTTGATAACATACTTGTCATAGATTCTAACATGCTTTCCATATTTGATGCTGAAACTGTATAGGAATCATTAAGGGTATAGTAACTTTGAAAAAATGATTTTGTTTGATTTAAAAAAGTAGTACTATCAACATCATGATTAGCCATGATGGTAAAACTGCTATATCCATCTTGAGCATTCGTATATTTTTTTACAGTTGTAATGGGCAAGTAACAATCAGTTGTGATGGAAGAAGAACTCAGTACTTGTCCACTTGTATCGTAATGATAAACACCTGCAATTGTAAATGTCTTTGAGAATCCGTTTAATGAAATTTCGATAGTTTGCCCGATTGCATTTGCGCTAGAACCAAATACATCAGTTGCGAACTCGTCGGATACAGTACAAATTAATCGTTCTTGATCAAGGTCATCTTGATTGATGAAGCGTCCTGTAATTAACTCAATGTTATTGACGACTAAGTAATCGGGGTTAACACCTATTAAATTAACGGTTGCTGAATTTTGATTCTCCGTGATTTTTGCTTGCGAAGCATTTTCGGATAATGAGATAGCTTTTACATCTTTTGCAAATGCCGTGCGATACTCATCAATCATTGTGTTTGAAATTAAATCTTCATCTGAATAAGTTTGCTTAGAAAACATCCGAATTGAAGTACTTTGGTTAGAAGTATTGGTGGAGTTTTTATCAACTAAAGAAACATTAACATTTTGTATACCAAAACTTGACATGGAGTCAGTGATGGATGAAGTCATTGAATTACCTAGAGTTACAATTGTTATGACAGCGCTTATACCAATAATGATACCCAGCATGGTTAATAACGCACGCATTTTATTTACTCGTAAACTTTGTAATGCAAGAAGTATATTATCCCAAATGTTCATGAGCACCTTCTCCAATACAATCGTTGATTATTCTTCCGTCTTTTAGTGTGATAATTCGATCAGTTTCTTTTGCAAGTTCTTGACTATGCGTGATGAGTACAATTGACATATTTTTTTCTTTGTGAAGTTTATGAAATAAATCCATGATGGATCTAGATGTTGATGAATCAAGTGCACCAGTCGGTTCATCAGCGAGTAGTAAAGTAGGGTTATTACTGATTGCACGAGCTATTGCAACACGTTGTTTTTGTCCACCTGATAACTCGTTGGGTTGATGTTTCATCCGGTCTTTCATACCTACAAGTTCAAGTAATTCTTGGGCGCGTTTGTTACTTTCTTTCTTACTCATACCAGCATATAACATAGGTAATTGAACATTTTTCAATGCTGATAATTTCCCGATTAGATTAAAAGTTTGAAAAATAAATCCGATTTTTGCGCAACGGATATGTGATATTTCGTTATCTTTTACTTTGGATATTTGAATGTTATCTAGTGTATATTCACCCTCAGTTGGTCGATCAAGTGCACCAATAATATTCATTAGTGTTGATTTACCACTTCCAGATTCACCAACAATTGCGACAAATTCACCAGGGTAGATTTTTAAGTCTAAACCATGTAATATTTCTAACTCATTGGGTTTGCCTACGAAATATCGCTTTATGATGTGGTCGAGTTGAATGATAGGAATTTGTTGTTGTATCATGGGCGATTACCTCGCTCTTGAGGCATATCGCCACTAGACTCAGTAATTATTACACCACCGCTTGGAGCTCCAGGAACACTCATTTCTTGTGAGAAGTTTGTGTCGGTATCATTAACAGTGGCTTCCTCTTCTTTTGCACTTGCACGTACTTCTAATCCTGCTTCGACATTAGGTCCAGATATTTCAGCTAGATAATCTGTTTTATTACCGACGGTAACTTCTTTAGCTTCAAATTCACCCTTGTCATTTTTAACATAGATAACACTTGTACCATCTTCTTTTTCTTCGATTGCATCAAGAAGTACAGTGAATACATCGTCAGTTGATGATATCAAGATTTCTACTTTTGCACTCATACCAATAAGTAAATCACTGTTTGATGATGTAATTTCTACTTCAACTTGAAATCCACTAGATGAACCGTTTGAACCAGCTGTTGCGGTAGGAGAAATTTGTGTAACGGTACCGGTTAATTCTTCATCTACTGCATCACTAGTGATTCTTGCACTCATACCTACTGAAATCTTTTGGATATCATATTCATCGATTGAAAATGCAATTTTTAATGAATTGGTATTTTGTATTGTTGCGATGGTACCGGTTGCTTTACTACCTACGGTTGCGTTAAGTGATGTAACTTTTCCGCTTGTTTTTGCTTTAAGTGTGTAATCTTCTAATTGTTCAAGTAAGTCATTTAATTCTGTTGTTGATGATGAATTTGATGTTAAAGTTTTATATGTTTCATTGACTTTCGCATCAGCAGTACTGAAATTTTCTGAAAGCTTTGTTAATTGTGAATTTGCATTTTCATAAGCAGCTTTAGTTGATGTCATCTCATTATACAGAGTTTGGAAATTCGAATTATTTTTTGCTTGGTCTAAGTTATTTTTTGCTGTTTCATACTCTTGTTTTGCTAAATCATATTCATTCTTAGCGGTTATATATTCTGTGTATTCATTAGATGATGTAGAATCGCTACAATCGGATAAATATCCTTTAGCTAAACAAGCACCTTCTTTTTGATTTAAGTTAATACCTTTGGTTTGTAATGTTGATTCAGTGGTATTAAATAAATTTTGTTGGGTATTGATTGAACTCTCTACAACTTGGTATTCACTTAGTGCTTTTTGATAAGCAGTGTAATAGTTGTCCGTTGTTGTTTTTTGTGTGCTTAAACTGTTCCATGCTGATTCTTTAGCGGCTAATGCGTTATCATAATTTGTTTGATTTGTTTCCTTGCTTGTCGTTTGTGTTTCTCTTGCCTTGTCGATCTTCTTTTGTAAGTCGGATGAATCAAGCGTGCAAATAACATCACCCTCTTCGACGGTGTCACCAACATTTACGAGCACGTTTTGAATTTCTGCTTCTGATGTAGCTGATACATTACTTGTTTCTTGACTCTCTATATTACCTGTTGCACTAACTGTTTCATCTAAACTGCCCTTACCTAAGAAAATAGTTCTTACATAATTTTCATCTAGTTGGATTGTTTGTGTTTGTTTTGCATAGACTTTGTTAAGGATGGTTGTTCCTAAAATACCTACACATAATATAGACACAAGTATCATTAAAACTCTTATTTTCTTTGGTAACTGTTGAATAACTTTAAATCTATTCTTCCTCATATAATCTCCCTCATGTTCTACTATAAGCGTAACTGAGAAATTTGATGATAAAGTGAGTTTTGTTTGAATTTTATGTGAAGAAAGCCCTAATCTAGAGGACTAGACTAAGGCTTTCTTATTTCTATCGTATATTATTTTCATTCCTCTAAAAGCTAAATCAGGAACATATTCATCAATAACATCTGTTTCTGGAAATATGATTTTTGCAAGACCACCAGTAGCGATAACTTTAACATCTTTTGTATCGAGCTCTTTTAGAATATTCTTAACAATATACTCTATTTGCCCAATATAACCATATACAATTCCTGATTGCATACCGTTGATTGTATTCTTCGCTAAGACATGATCTGGTTTTTTAATTTCTATTTCTGGGAGTTTTGCAGTTTGGTTCCATAATGCTTGTGCAGAGATTTCAATACCAGGTGATATTACGGTGTATTCAAATACTCCTTTATCAGAAACGTAGTCAAAAGTTGTTGCGGTTCCAAAGTCAATAATAAGACATGCCTGGTGATAAGTATGGTAAGCGGCAGCAACATTTACAATACGATCTGCCCCAACCTCACGAGGGTTATCTGAATTAACTTGAATTCCTGTTTTAACTCCAGGACCAATGATGGTAGGTACGCGATCTAAGTATTTAATGATGCAACTATTTAATGAGTACATCACTTTTGGAACAACACTGGAAATGATAACATCTTCAATCTGTTCGGAATCAATATGATATTTATCAAGTAAGGTACCTAAACAAATTCCATATTCATCAGAAGTTCTTGGTGTTTTAGTGGTTAATCTAAAATTACCAACTAATGTGTCTTCGTCAAAGATTCCCATTGTAATGTTTGTATTACCTACATCAATCGTTAATAACATCTATCTCACCTCTAAAGCATTCTTTTAATATTTGATATGCTAATTTTTCTTTGCTCATTAATTCTAATTCTTTGATTTCGTTTGGTCGAATAATTGTAACAACATTGGTGTTTGTTTTAAATCCAGCGCCATCAACACTTAGGTTGTTCGCAACTAACAAATCGCAATTCTTTTTAATGCATTTTTCTTTGGCGTTTTCAATTAGATTTTCAGTTTCCATTGCAAAACCACATAAGATTTGTCCTGCTTTTTTATTTTGTCCTAGGTAAGCAAGAATATCATCAGTTTTAGTTAATTCAATTGTAAGTGTGTTATCTTTCTTTTTTATTTTATTTGTGGCAGGATCAATTACTGTGTAGTCTGCAACTGCTGCAGCTTTAATGATACAATCTTGATCTTTGCTATATCTAGTTACTTCATCAAACATTTCTTTTGCAGTTTTGATTTCAATAGTTTGAATCATTGGACAAGGAGTTAAATTAGTTTCGCCAGTGATTAATAATACGTCAGCACCTAAATTGCGAGCGGCTTTGGCAATTGCGTAACCCATTTTACCACTACTGTGATTGGTAATATATCGTACAGGATCAATTGCTTCTTGAGTAGGACCAGCTGTGACTAGTACCTTTTTCCCTTGAAGAGGTTTTGGATAAAGAGAATATTCGATGGCATCTTCAATGATGCTTACATCTGCAAGTTTACCTTTTCCCTCGTCACCACAAGCTAACATGCCACTTTCTGCATCAACAATCATATATCCAAGTTGTTTGCACTTCTCAATGTTTTCAACGGTAACAGGGTTGTTTAACATGCCTGTATTCATGGCAGGACAAATGATTTTTTTACATGATGCGGCTAAGAACGTAGTGCTTAACATATCATCCGCAATGCCATGAACAATTTTGGCAATAACATTTGCGGTGGCAGGTGCAATAACAAAGGCATCAGCTTTTTTTGCGAGTGAAATATGTTGCACATTGTATTCAAAGTTACGGTCAAAGGTATCTACGCTTACACGATTTCCACTTAACGATTCAAAGGTTAAAGGAGCAACAAATTCGGTTGCATTTTTAGTCATGATGACATGTATTTCATAATTTTTCTTTTTTAAGTTACTTACAAGTTGACATGCCTTAAATGCTGCAATACCACCGGTAACTCCAATGACAACACATTTTCTCATAGTTAATTCCTTTCCATTATTGGTTTTAATGCTTTATATAACGCTGTAACAACAATTGCTGCGACAATCATTTCCGCAACACCATTGGTTGTAATCACAACCAATAATAGATTAATTAATTGTGATACAGCGACTCCTTTTGCTTGGGCATAAGGTTCACCGAAGAAAAAGGCAATGAGTCCCATAACAAGGACTGTGTGAATTAAAGTATTCACAATAGCTGTTACAGAAACGTTGAGTACAGGTTTCCATTTCAAGCGATTAAAAAACTGATACAACCATCCGCTAAAGAATCCTAAGAAGATTCTTGGACCAAACACAATCAGTAAACTTGCAAAATTACCACTTGTTCCACCAATTGATACAAAAGGTGAGAAGACAAATGACGTAATGGTTGGTTGTATAGTGTTAATGATCAAACTCATTAAACCAAATACAAATCCAACGGCAGCACCATACTTAGAGCCAAGTAAGATACCTGCAAGAATAACAGGGATGTGCAAAGTTGTAGCGCGAATGACTCCCAAAGGAATAAATCCAAGTGGAGTAAGCATCAGTACAATTTCGATTGCGATAAAAAATGCTAAATAAACAAAAGTCTTTAGTTGTTTTGATTTCATAAGTTCCTCCTATCACTTCCATTTTGGAATGCAATGAATTGAAATCGATTCTATTTTTTTGCTTTATGGTTGAATAAGAGTCCACAGATCTCTTTTCTAAAGCAGTATTATTATACAGCGTATCTTTTGAAATGTCAGTAAGTTTAAACTATAATTAAAGTATAAAAGGAGATATACATATGAAGTATTTAGTATTTTCAGATATTCATGGTTCATTAGATGCTGCAAAATTTATTCAAAAGAAATTGAGTGATGAGAAAATAGATAAATGTTTATGTTTAGGTGATTTCTTATATCATGGACCACGGAATGATATTCCTGAAGATTATAATCCAAAAGAAGTTTTCGCAATCTTAAATACACTAAAAGATAAATTAATAGGAATTCGTGGTAATTGTGATAGTGAAGTAGACCAAATGGTTTTAGAATTTCCAATGATGGATGATAATTATATTTTTATGATGGGTGATAAGAAAGTGTGCTCGACGCATGGTCATATTGCACTACCAAATGAGAAACTGGATGTTGTTTTGAGTGGACATACACATATTCCGGTAGCTATAAAAGAAAATGGTGTTATTTATGGTAATCCAGGATCGATAGCGATTCCTAAAGGTGGTTATGAAAAGAGTTATGGTATTTTAAGTGATAGTGAATTCATTGTACTAACAATGGATGAAGAAATATTGATGCAAATAGAAATAGCATAAGAAAAGGTATCCAGTGGATACCTTATTTTAATGATCGTTCTAAACGTGCGTTATTAATAGAGATTGGTTTATTATTCTTAACATATACACGGGTTAGTCTTTCGCTTAGATTTGTTAAAACTTCATAAGGAATTGTATCTAAATCTTTTGCGACATCCTGAACCGAGATATGATTACCAAAAAGTTCTACTTTTGTACCTACGGGGTAAAGTTGACTTGTGTGAATCATACATTGGTCCATACAAATTCTTCCAACAATAGGGGCTAATTCGCCATTGATGTATAGCGAACGACCTTGATTCTTACGTAACCAGCCATCTGCGTAGCCAATAGGTAGTGTTGCGATGATTTCTTTTGATGTAGTTGTATAGGTAGCACCATAACTTATGGTTTCATCTGCATCAATCTCTTTTATACATGAAATTGTAGAAAATAAAGAAAAGACTGGATGTAGAGTTTGGTCATGCGCACTAATACCGTACATAGAGATGCCGAGTCTTCCATAATTTGTAAAATCTTCATCTAAAGACAATAAAGCATCTGAATTATCACAATGAATATATTCAAAGTCATATTGTAGCGTTTTAACGCGTTCTACGAAGAGATTATACTGGCGCATAGTCATTGACTGTGTTTTATCATCAGAACACGCAAAGTGAGTAAAAACCCCCTCAGGATTGATTTCATTCTCAAGACAAAGATTCAAAGCTTCAATACATTCATCTTCTTCTTTAATACCGATACGATTCATACCTGTATCAATCTTTAAATGAACAGAAAGACCACTTACTTCTCTCTTTACTATTTCTTTTAACCAATCTAAGGAAACGACTGTTGTGGAAATGTTATGTTCTATACATAAATCGATGTCCTTTGGATCAACATAACCTAAAATTAATATCTTTTCATGACATCCTTCATTTCTTAATACAAGGGCTTCGTCCAAACTAGAAACCGCAAAAAAATGAATTCCACATTCTCGAGCAGTTTGAATAATGAATTGATCGCCACTTCCATAACCATTTGCCTTGATAACACAAATTAATTCCTTCTTTGACTTATTGAGTATATGCTCAATATTTTTTTTCAATGCATCGAGGTTAATTTCAACCCAACTTTCTCTGTACATATTAATCTCCTATACAATTCTTGAACTTATAAATGCAGCGTAAACGCCTCCGACTCTAAATAAGATACCAAGTAATGAATTGAAATTCGTACTTAGTAGGATTTTTAAGTATGTTTGGAATGCATAAATGAAGATATTAAAATCAGTGAATACACTGAATCCGAAATAACTAATCATATCTGCACCTATAAAGCATACCACAGCGCAGACAGCTCCGAGTATTGAAAATTTCATTTGTACGCCACGACCATATGTTCTAATAGCCCACCCGATTCCATAACCTATTAATAGGAATGCAACAGAAAATTCAATTCTTAACATTTGTGAAAGCCATCCGTAAGCCACCATAAGGACAATTGTAGCGACTACTCCTGCCAAAATTCCTCTTTGGAATCGTTGATTCTTAGTTAAAGCCTGTGTATTGAATACTTTTAACATTTAATTTTACCAATATATGAAACAGAAAATACTTTGCTCTGTTTACTTATATCCTTTCAACAAAAGAAGTATATCAAAAAAGTTAAAAAATTTCCATTAATGTGTTGACTTGGTTTTTTCTCTATGGTATATTAAGTAAGCACTAAAAATAAACGGAGGTTTAGCTCAGTTGGGAGAGCATCTGCCTTACAAGCAGAGGGTCGGCGGTTCGAGCCCGTCAACCTCCACCATTTTTTTTGAAGCAACAAGTTTATTATATAGAGGATTAAGAAACCGCCCTCAACAGACATGCCGACTTAGCTCAATTGGCAGAGCAATTGATTTGTAATCAATAGGTTGTAGGTTCGATTCCTATAGTCGGCACCATTTATTTAAACTTGGAGAGGTAGCGAAGTGGCTAAACGCGGTTGACTGTAACTCAATTCTCTTAGAGTTCGGCAGTTCGAATCTGCCCCTCTCCACCATTTTTCTACTCAAGACTTTCTCGGGCAGAAACATAAAGATATAAACGCGGTTAGAAGCATTTGATTGGGGCATAGCCAAGCGGTAAGGCATCAGACTTTGACTCTGACATTTCCCTGGTTCGATCCCAGGTGCCCCAGCCAATTTATTAATTTTGTCCCGGTAGCTCAGGTGGTAGAGCAACTGACTTTTAATCAGTGGGTCGGAGGTTCGATTCCTCTCCGGGACACCATCTATGCGGATGTAGTTCAATGGTAGAACTTCAGCCTTCCAAGCTGACTACGTGGGTTCGATTCCCATCATCCGCTCCAATCGTTCAATAAGCCGAATTAATCGGCTTTTTTTGTGTTTGTTTTCACCAACACCAGAATTTGTAGAACCAAAAGAAACTAGTTATCTAGTTTCCTCTTCAAAACGCCAATACATTGTATAGATATACCAATTAGCGAATATTTGCTGCTTCCAAGATTTG
>NZ_JAVWNC010000062.1:0-10862 GCF_036637135.1 Anaerorhabdus sp.
GAAGAACCTGCGTTGCAACCTGAAGAAGAAACAGACACTACAACTGACGGTGATCAAGAAGAATTAATAGATGAAACAGAAAATCAGTTAATTGAAAAAAATATCGAATAAAAGCATCGAAAGATGCTTTTATTTTGGCTTATTTTACAATTTCAAAGTAAATTCATGAATTAGTTTGTATTTTGTATTGACAAGGTTATCTCAAATGAATTAGAATAATAAGGCTTAGCGACTACTTGGTTTCCTGTATTGGAAACTATTATTTATGCTAATGTACGGCACGCTTGGAAGTGTGTGCTTAGAATTCGAAAGGAGAACTATTAATGCCAACAATTAATCAGTTAGTACGTAAAGGTCGTACAAATAAAGTTTGGAAATCAAAATCTCCAGCTTTAAACAAAGGTTACAACTCTTTAAAGAGCTCTTCAACAGATTTATCAAGTCCTCAAAAGAGAGGGGTATGTACTCGTGTGGGTACAATGACTCCAAAAAAACCTAACTCAGCTCTTCGTAAATATGCTCGTGTACGCTTGAGTAATGGAATGGAAGTTACTGCTTACATCCCAGGTATCGGACACAATTTACAAGAACATAGTGTGGTTATGATTCGTGGAGGTCGTATTAAAGACTTACCAGGGGTACGTTATCACATTATTCGCGGAACTTTGGACTGTGCAGGCGTAAACGGACGTAATCAATCTCGTTCATTATACGGTACTAAAAAGCCAAAGGCTGCTAAATAGGATAGGAGGTAATTAGAATGCCAAGAAAAGGTTATATAGCAAAAAGAGATGTTCTTGCAGATCCTATCTACAATTCAAAGTTAGTTACTCGTTTAATCAATAAGATTATGTTAGACGGTAAAAAAGGGGTTGCACAAACACTTCTTTATGACGCATTTGATATTGTAGAAGAAAAAACTGGACAACAACCAATGGAAGTATTTGAGAAAGCATTAGCTAACGTTATGCCACTTCTTGAACTTAAAGTTCGTCGTGTTGGTGGTGCTAACTACCAAGTACCAGTAGAAGTTTCTGCTGAAAGAAAATTAACATTAGGTCTTCGTTGGATCGTTAACTATTCTCGTTTAAGAAATGAGAAAACAATGGATCAACGTTTAGCAAATGAAATTATTGATGCTGCAAACAATACAGGAGCTTCAGTTAAGAAGAAAGATGATACTCACAGAATGGCTGATGCGAATAAAGCTTTCGCACACTATCGCTGGTAGTAGAGAGGATATACAGTTATGGCACGTGAATTTGATTTACTACATACAAGAAACATCGGTATCATGGCTCACATCGATGCTGGTAAAACCACTACTACAGAACGTATCCTTTACTATACTGGGATAACTCATAAAATTGGGGAAACTCATGATGGGGCATCTCAAATGGACTGGATGGCTCAAGAACAAGAACGTGGTATCACAATCACTTCCGCAGCTACAACTGCATCATGGAAGGGTTATCGCGTAAACATTATCGATACTCCAGGTCACGTTGACTTCACTGTTGAAGTTGAACGTTCACTTCGTGTATTAGATGGTGCTGTTACAGTTCTTGACTCAAAAGCTGGAGTAGAACCTCAAACTGAAACAGTTTGGAGACAAGCTACAACTTATAAAGTACCTCGTATCGTTTATTGTAATAAAATGGATGCTACAGGGGCTGACTTCTTAATGTCAGTTAACTCAATTGGAAATCGTTTAGGAGCTAAAGGTGCTGCTATTCAAATGCCAATCGGTGCTGAAAATACATTTAGAGGAATTATCGATCTAATCGAACGTAAACAATATATGTTTAAAAACGATTTAGGTACAGATATTGAAATTACTGAAATCGCTGATGAATTCAAAGACCAAGCTGAAGAACTTCGTGCTAAATTGTGCGAAATGATCGCAGACTTTGATGACGAAGTAATGATGAAAGTACTTGAAGGTGAAGAACCTACAATCGAAGAAATCAAACGTGCAATCCGTGCAGGAGTTCTTGCATCTGAATTCTTCCCAGTATTATGTGGATCTTCATATAAAAATAAAGGTGTTCAATTAATGCTTGATGCTGTTGTTGACTACTTACCATCACCATTAGATATTCCAGCAATGATTGGTTTAACTGAAGATGGTGTTGAAGAAGCAAGACATGCTGATGATAGTGAACCATTCTCAGCTTTAGCATTTAAAGTTATGACTGACCCATTCGTAGGACGTTTAACTTACTTCCGTGTGTACTCAGGTACAGCAACATCAGGAAGTTATGTATTAAATGCTACTAAAGATACTCGTGAACGTTTTGGACGTTTAGTACAAATGCATGCAAACCACCGTGCTGAAATTGAAGTAGTTCATGCTGGTGATATTGCTGCTGCTGTAGGATTAAAAGCAACAACTACAGGGGATACATTGTGTGATGAAAAATCTCCAATTATCCTTGAATCAATGGTCTTCCCAGAACCAGTTATCCAAATGTCAGTTGAACCTAAAACAAAAGCTGACTCAGATAAAATGGGTCTTGCACTTGCAAAACTTGCTGAAGAAGATCCAACATTCAAAACTTACACTGATGAAGAAACAGGACAAACAATCATCGCTGGTATGGGTGAACTTCACTTAGATATCATCGTTGACCGTATGCGCCGTGAATTCAAAGTAGAAGCTAACGTTGGTGCTCCACAAGTTGCTTACCGTGAAACTATTCGTGGTACTGCAGAGTGTGAAGGTAAATTCGTTCGTCAATCAGGTGGACGTGGACAATACGGTCACGTATGGATCCGCTTCGAACCAAATGAAGAAGGAAAAGGATTTGAATTCATTGACGCTATCGTTGGTGGAACAGTTCCTAGAGAATATATCAAACCATCTCAAGAAGGATTGGAAGCTGCATTAAATAATGGTTTAGTTGCAGGTTATCCAGTTGTTGATATTAAAGCTACATTATTTGACGGATCTTATCATGATGTCGATTCATCTGAAATGGCATATAAGATTGCAGCAAGTATGGCTCTTAAAGAAGCAGCTAAGAAATGTAAACCAGTTCTACTTGAACCAATCATGACTGTTGACGTAACAGCTCCTGCTGAATATTTAGGTTCAGTAATGGGTGATATTACAAAACGTCGTGGACAAATCCGTGACCAAGAAGAAATCGGAAATGCTGTTAAAGTTAAAGCATTTGTACCACTTTCTGAAATGTTCGGATATTCAACAGACCTTCGTTCATTTACACAAGGTCGTGGTAACTATGTAATGCAAACTGACCACTACTCAGAAGTGCCAAAGAGCATTGCAGAAACTATCGCAAAGAAAAACGCTAAAGATTAATCGATAAATATTGCATTATCTAAGTGTTTATCTTAAAATATATTTGGCTATACAAACATAAAAATTAGGAGGAATTTGCACAATGGCAAAACAAAAATTTGACAGAAGTAAAGAACACGTTAACATTGGTACTATTGGACACGTTGACCATGGTAAAACAACATTAACTGCTGCTATTACAAACTTTTTAGCAAAATCAGGTCATGCTGAAGCTCGCGCTTATGACCAAATCGATGGAGCACCTGAAGAAAAAGAACGTGGTATTACAATTAACACATCTCACGTAGAGTATGAAACTGACGCACGTCACTATGCTCACGTTGACTGCCCAGGCCATGCTGACTACATTAAAAACATGATCACAGGAGCTGCACAAATGGATGGATCAATCCTTGTTGTTGCTGCTACTGATGGACCAATGCCTCAAACTCGTGAACATATCTTACTTGCTCGTCAAGTAGGTGTTCCAAGAATGGTTGTATTCTTGAACAAATGCGACATGGTTGAAGATGAAGAATTAATCGACCTTGTTGAAATGGAAGTTCGTGAACTTCTTGGTGCTTACGGTTTCGAAGGTGATGATACACCAGTTATCCGTGGATCTGCATTAAAATCTCTTGAAGGAAATGCAGAATGGGAAGAAAAAGTTCAAGAATTAATGAACGCAGTTGATACTTGGATTCCAACTCCAACTCATGAAACAGACAAACCATTCTTAATGGCTGTTGAAGACGTATTTACAATCACAGGTCGTGGTACAGTTGCTACTGGACGTGTTGAACGTGGACACTTAAACCTTAACGAAGAAGTTGAAATCGTTGGTATTCATGATACTAAGAAATCAGTTGTTACTGGTATCGAAATGTTCCGTAAATTATTAGACTATGCTGAAGCAGGAGACAACATTGGTGCATTATTACGTGGTGTTTCTCGTGATGAAATCGAACGTGGACAATGTCTAGCTAAACCTGGATCAGTTACTCCACATACAGCTTTCAAAGCTCAAGTATACGTATTAACTAAAGAAGAAGGTGGACGTCATACACCATTCGTAACTAACTACCGTCCTCAATTCTATTTCCGTACAACTGACGTAACAGGAGTTGTAAAACTTCCTGAAGGTACTGAAATGGTTATGCCTGGAGACAACATCGAAATGATCGTTGAATTAATCGCTCCAATCGCTGTTGAACAAGGAACTAAGTTCTCTATCCGTGAAGGTGGAAGAACTGTAGGTTCTGGTAACGTTACAGAAATCATTAAATAAGTTTAATTAAACTTAAATTGAAAGACACATTGAAAAATGTGTCTTTTTTTTGTTGATTTAGTTGATAATTTATTGTAATATAGTTAAGCAAACTAAACTAAAAGGAGCTGTATATGGATATTAAGAATACAATTAAGAATTACTTTCATGAAATGACATTGAATGAATTGCATTTGATGAATGATGGTACGGATTGGGATATAAGTTATAATTCTTTATTGTATTTGGATTTGATTAATATGACTCCAAATTGTACGGGTAGTTACTTAGCGGAAAAATTAAATATATCAAAAGCTGCAGTAACGTTGAAGTTAAATGAGTTGATTAAAGATGGTTTAGTTGTAAAGAAACAAAGTGAAGAGGATCGTAGAGTTTTTTATGTCGAGGTTAGTTCAGAAAGTGAAGATTACTATAAACAATATGGTAAAGCTTTGAATCGTGCGATTTTAAAAGTAAAAGAAAAATATGATGAAAAGGAGATACAAATATTCTGTGCTATCTTAGATGAGATACGCAGTGAATATATTCGTGAAATGGAAAATGAAAAATAGTTTAGGAAAAGATTTTACATTATTATCATTGGTTAAATTTACAGGACCACCGGTTATTATGATGGTGTTTCTAGCATTATATACAATGATTGATGGTGTGTTTGTAGCGAACTTAATCAATGAACTTGCATTATCTGCAATTAACATTGTTTATCCAATACCAAGTATCGTGGTTGGTATTGCAATTATGATTGGTACTGGTGGAAGTGCTATTATTGCGAAAAACATGGGTGAGAATAAAATCCTTGAAGCAAAACAAAATTTTACGCTTATTTGCTTGTTTGGGTTAGTTCTAGGGCTTGTATTAGTGGTAGTTGGACTTTTATTCATTGATGAGATAATTCTAGCCTTAGGGGCTACGGAAGCGTTATTTGGGTACTGTAAAGATTACTTGATTGTACTTGCAATGGGTACCCCACTTGCGATATTCCAAATGATCTTCCAAAGTTTTTTTGTAACTGCGGGTAAACCTCATCTTGGTTTAATTGTTACGTTGCTGGGCGGTGTCGCAAATATTATATTAGATTATGTCTTTATCGCTATTTTCAACTGGGGTATTGCAGGGGCTGCTGTTGCGACTGTCATCGGATATTCTATACCCGCAATTTATGGCGTTTACTTCTTCATGTTTAAAAAGACAACAGTATTACATTTTGAAAAACCAGTTTTTAGAAAAGATGTAATCTTGAATACATGTTCAAATGGTTCATCAGAAATGGTTAGTAATTTATCGATATCTGTAACGACATTCCTATTCAATATGATGATGCTTAAATATATGGGAGAAACAGGAGTTGCAGCCATTACAATTGTCTTGTATGCACAATTTTTATTAACATCTGTATTCTTAGGCTACTCACAAGGTGTTGCCCCTGTCTTCAGTTATAACTATGGAGAAGGTAATCGTGCTAAGATCAAGAAATACTTCAAGATGAGTGTAATTATTATCGTTGTCTTTTCAGTCTTAATGTATGGTATATCCAATGTATTTGAAGACTTAATCATATCTATTTTTGCAAGACAAGGAACAGAGGTATTTGCGATTGCAAAACATGGTTTCGCTTTATTCTCAATTAGTTTTATCTTTGTTGGATTTAATATCTTTGCATCTGCGTTATTTACAGCATTCTCAAATGGAAAAGTTTCAGCTTTCATTTCGTTTGTTAGAACATTCTTCTTCTTGATTCTATCGCTTGTATGCTTACCGATGGTTATTGGTATTGAAGGGATATGGTTAGCTGTTCCTCTTGCTGAATTACTAGGCTTAGTATTATCTGTAATTTGTATATTACGTTCAAGAAGAGAGTATGGGTATTTGTAAAAGATAAAAAATCACGTATAATTAAGCGTGAGGTAAATTTATGAAAAATATAAAAGCAATCGTATTTGACTTTGACGGAACTTTATCGCTTCGCTCTCATGCAGCTTATGATAAATATAGACATGATATGAAAATCTTATTTCCACATGTTGATGAGCATTCAATTGAGTTTGAAGCCATTGTTCAAAATTGTATAACATGGGATCAGTATGGTACAGTATCAAAGAAATTTGTATTTGATCAACTTGCGAAAACGTACAACTTGGATAAATCAATTACGGATGATTTAGCAAGTAAGTGGTTAGATAACTTTCATTTGTTCCAGGTGTTACGTGATGGTGTATTTGACACACTAACAGAATTAAAAAAGAATTATAAACTGGGTTGTATCACCAATGGTGATTCAAAAGGACAACATAGTAAATTAGATATATGTGGTCTTAAGCCATACTTTGATTCAGTTATCGTGTCTGGTGATTTTGGAGTCCACAAACCAGATCCTAGAATATTTATAGAGTCATGTAGTCAATTAGGTATTGAACCTGATGAAATGGTTTATGTAGGTGATACATTCTATGCGGATGTATATGGTGCAACACTTGCTGGTTGTACACCTGTATGGTTATGGCCAGATAGAGAAAGACCATGTCAATCCGATGTACATCATATTTATAGTTTCAGTGAAATTATTGAAAAAGTAGAAGAAATTAAAAACAAGTAGATCATAAAGGTCTACTTGTTTTCTTCTTCAATGAATGTTTTGATACATTTAATTGTGAATTCTCCATGCAATGGATCATCCATAATGCGATGTGTTACATCTTCAACTAAATAAAGATGTTTAATCTTAGCGGGTATCTTTTTGTAAAATTTTCTACTTGAAGAATAATGAATTACATTATCTTCTAGACCATGGAAAATACAAGTAGGTACTTGAATATCTCCAACAGCAGGCTTGCAATTATTGACAAGGTTTGTGAAGGTCATAGTAAATGATGAAGGTAATTCTGGATAAGGAGATTCATCTTTTTCTTTTTTATCAAAGAAAGAAGATACAAACTCAGTAGCATTGCCTAAATTCACATATTCAAAAGCAGGAGCTAACAAAATTAGTTTTTCCACATTAGGCTTGGTTGCACAATAAGATGCAATAACACCACCCATTGAGAATCCAATTAAGATGATTCGCTTCCCTTCACTTGCTAAGTCAGTTACTGTTTTCTCAGCCCGATTGATCCAATGTGTCCAATCTGAATCTGTTTCATCTTCGATGTTGTATAATTCTGGAATGATGACTTCATAATCCTTAAAGTATTCCAATAAAGGTAAAAACTCATCTTTTCGTCTACGTCCAAATCCATGGAAACAAACAATTACAGGTTTGTTTTTTTGTTTAAAGTTAAATAAGTTCATTGTAGTAAGTCCTTTCTAAATTGATTTCTAAATGTCTTAGGAGACATATGATAATTAGCTTTAAAAATATTGCAGAATGAATAAACTGAAGAAAATCCAAACTGATTCGCAATTTCACTAATCGATTTTGTACTGTGCATGAGGTCAGCTTCTGTTCTCTTCAATTGATATTGTACTATAAATTTCTTCGGAGACTCATGAAGATAATTCATGAAACAGCGATATAGATAACTTTGAGACAATGATAAGTGGGTACATAAGTCTTGCACAGTGATCAAATCATTTGAGTGATTGTCTATGTATTGGATACATGAACTCACAACTTTTTCTTCTGTATCATAGTGGGAAGAAATGAAGGGTTGGTAACCTTCTAATTGAATATACTTCAATATTTTAAGAAATGTTTGATCTAATAATAGTTTAACACTTTGGTACGTCATTTGTTCATTTAAGCAATGTTCCCTATATTTCTCTGCAACATAATATAAACTATGATCAGTAAAGAACTGTTTAAGACAAAGAATTGTTTGAAGTTGAAACAAATGAATAAAATTGTTTTTTTGAACTTTTGGTAAATCAAAGTAAATGGTATAAAATTCAATTTCTTCATTCTCAATGGGTTGAATGGAATAAAGCATATTGGGAGGGAAGACGACACAATCATAGGGTTCAACTATGTATTCATACGATTTTGACTTAATTCTTACAATCCCTTTTGTAACAATACTTATTTTAAAATGAGTTAAAATATCATTTTCAAAAGGCTTTTCCATTGGTTTAGAATAAAAACTAAAGAAAAGGGGTTCGATGTCAAAAGATTTCAATTGATTACTTAAGAAATCTTTCTTAATAATGTATTTTGATGTATAAGTTGTACGCATAATCTCACCTCACTACTTATTTTATAACATATTTACTGCATTTAGTTATGAAAACATTAAAAATAAGCATGGTTTTTACATTGTGAAATTATTGATTAATAGTAGAATAGAGACGAGGTGATAATGTGAAAAAATTATTAAGTGGTTTTACCGCAATCGTGTTAGGAATGACGGTACTTACTGGTTGTACAACACAAGAAAAACCAGTGGCAACACCAGAAGTTACAACAGATGAAACAAAACAAGCTGATGTAGTTATTGTCGGTGCTGGGGGAGCAGGTTTATCAGCTGCAATTAGTGCAGTAGATAATGGTGCTAAATCAGTCATTATTTTGGAGATGACAGATAAGACAGGTGGAGCATTGAATTATACTTCAGGTTCCATGTCAGGGGCTGAAACAGTAATTCAAAAAGAAGATGGAATTGAAGATACAATTGATTCTTATGTTGCTGATATCATGAAAAATGGTGATCAAAAAGGAAATGAAGAATTAATACGTTTATTCGCAGAAAAAGATGTGGATATGATTCAATGGTTATGGGATAACGGTTTAAGTGATAATACATTCGCAATGGATGCAGAAGGCAGACGTTCTATTTTTGCTCCAGAACATGCATTGTATTCAGTACAAAGATCTTATAAACCAAGACCAGATGATCCAACTAAATACAAAGCTGCAGTACACGAAGTATTAGATACTGTACTACAAAAATATGAAGAAATTACAATTGATTACTTAACAGAGGCTACACAACTTGTCGCAAATGATAAGGGGCAAGTTCTAACAGTAATCGCAACAAATACAAAAGAGAATAAGACTGTTCGTTATGATGCATCTAAGGGTGTAATTATGGCAACAGGAGGATATTCTGGAAATCAAAAATTAATGGGTGCTTATGCTGAAAATGGTTCTGGTTATTTAGCAGGCGGTTCTAAGAACTCAAATGGATTTGGACTTTACATGATGCAACAAATGGGTGCAAATGTGGATGAAGAAGGATTAAGTTATATTCCTACATTCCCTATGGGACTTGAAGGAAGTAATCAATCTGGTTCAATTGCTCCAACATATACTTGGAAAGCAGGAGGAATTTGTGTTAACCAAGAAGGATTACGTTTCGTTGATGAAACAGAATCGAAAGTTGAAGTAAGAGAAGTTGCCCTTGAGGAACAAACAGATGCAGTTCAATATGATATCTTTACAGATAAGATTATTGCGGATCTAGATGCAGCTGGTGGTGCAGGTATGTGGAACATGCTTTATGCAAAAGAAGGTGCTCCAGGGTATAGTAAAGTTGTAAAAGCAAATTCTATTGAAGAGTTAGCTGAAAAGATTAATGTTCCAGTGGATGCCTTGACAAAAACAATTGCAGACTACAACACTGCAGTGGATAGTAAAGGTACTGATGAATTTGGACGTAAATATGATGGCGAAGTTAATGCATACAACTTAGCAGTAAATAAAATCGAAGGTGAAACATATTATGCAGTTCCTTTAAAAGCATTGGTTGTCATCACTTTAGGTGGAGTATCAGTAAATGATAAAATGCAAGTACTTGATGAAACAGGAAATGCTATTCCAGGATTATATGCTGCTGGTGAAATTGTTGGTGGTATCTGGGGTAAATTTGCATCAGGTGGAACTGGCGTCATGGGGCCATTAGTATTTGGTAACATCGCTGCAGAAAATGTAATGACTCAAGAACTTGGAACAGGATACAAAGTAAAAGTTGCATCAAACTTATTAGATATGAATTACTTCATGGAAGAAGAAGTTAAGATTGAGTTTGATATGAAACAAGAATTAAATGATGGTACATATCAATCAGAAGTTGAAGGACAATATGGACCAATGAAAGTTTCAGTTGTAATTGAAGGTAACACAATTAAATCAGTTACAATTGATACACAAAATGAAACTGAAGAAATCGCATCAGGTGCATTAAAGACAATTCCAGAAACAATTGTAGAAAAGAACAGTATTGATGTTGATGTAGTATCATCTGCAACTTTAACATCAAATCGTATTCGTACTGCAGTTATGGATTGCCTAAACCAAGCAAAGAAATAAGCTAGTAATGAAACATCCTTCGGGATGTTTTT
>NZ_JAVWNC010000063.1:0-10684 GCF_036637135.1 Anaerorhabdus sp.
TTAAATTGTATACTTAAGGTAATCTTCATATTAATGCATTTTCTTATGCACATCTCTTTAATACTTGAATTTTATCATAGAAAACCATATAAAAATGCTCGAGAAAATTAAAAAAAAACATGAATAAAACATGGAATAATAATTTATTCTCGCTATTTTATCATGTATTTATACATTTCTTTATATGCATGTTTTGTTTTGTAATAATCTATAAGTAAATTTTTTATATATAAAATTGATTCGCTGTCTTTATTGTTATATATATAATTATATGTTTCAATTAGTAATTCTTCATAGGCTTGATCTTTTGTTTCACCATCAATACTTTTCTTTAGTATTTTCAATTTATTCCTTTGAAACTCATCCTTCAATTTACTTAATCCATCAATAATTATTCGATTTGCATCCTCATTTTGATTTAACGCAATATAGATAATTGCTAAATGAAAATAATAGTCTGGATAGTTTTTACTACTCTTCAATGCATAAATCAATGCCTCATCAAATTTTGACTTCTTTATTAATAACCAACATAAATTTCCATAAACTAATTGTAGTTGTACATCTGTGTGATTGGGATTATGTATCATTTCATTAAATAATGAATACGCATTATCATAATTACCACTTTTCGAATTGATTATAGCCATATGAAGTTTTGTATAGAACATTCTCTTATAATTCAATTCTAATGAAAATTCGTCAAAAGCTTTTCTACAAAACTCATATGCTTCAAAGTAACTACCAAGCCTAAAGTATAACATACCCAAATGATAGTATAGTAAACTTGTTGCATGTTTATATTTACCGCATTCTAATGCTTTATTAAAATACTCTTTAGCTAATTCAAAATTAGAATCCATGTAATAACACCCTATATAATCATAAACAATTTGCTTTTCTTTTTGATTATATAATTCCGCTATTTTAGTCATTTCATTGATGTATTTTCCCGTTTCATCACTCAATGGATAAAAATTAATTTTATAGATCATATTAGCGATCAGGTATTTCGGATAAGATTTTGAGCATATATATTTTTCTGATGACTTTATTACTTTTTCAATAAACTTACGATCTACATCATTAAAAAGAAACATATTCAATATCTTTTCTATATCATTATTAAATTCTGTACTATCGACATTGGATTTATAAGTTATACCTAAGATTTTAAATATAACGCTATACACTTCATCGTTTACATCTATTGTACCATTCTCAACTCTTGATATATGAGACCTAGAATAATTAGCTTTTTTAGCTAATTGTTCTGTTTTTAATCCTAACTCTTTTCTTCTTTTACGTATTACTATGCCCAAATAATCACTATTTTTCATAAATGTTCTCCCAAATCTATTTTAACACAAGCAAATTCAACATATTCAAAGAAGTGAAATGCTCGAAACTTTTTCTAATTTCTATAACTCATCCATTATATTTTTATTTATTCTCGAACATTTTTCTAGTAAATAATCCTGTATAATAAAGACAGGAGGAATAACGATGAACAAAACTTTAACAAAGACTATACTTTCTACTATGATCTTTTTAACATTGTTCCTATCTTTTACATTTCCTAGTTTAAATGTTTTAACTTCAAATAATAATGAGCTGAAGTTTTGCATTTATGACTCAAATGGTAATCTCGATTCTTCTAGCCCTACACCATGTATTCCTAAAACTAGAGAACATCATGGTGGTCCAATATAAAATGTGCAGTGTTTGCACATTTTTTTCATGTAAAAAGAAGTTGTTTCCAACTTCTTAGTTTACTTTATGTTGATTTGCATCTCTTTCCTTATTTGCTTTGATGATTTTTAGACGTGAGAATTCTTCACGTTCTTTTTCTTCTAAAGCCTCCGTAATAAATTTAATTTGAGATTCAAAATCAGGAATAACAATGTTTTTTAATGCATTTGCTCTTTTTTGCGTTTTACGTATTGCATTCGCAAGACGGTATACACTATTATCAACTTCTGCAAGGATCATTGTTAATTCTTTTACTTTATTGAATTGAAGGTACGCTTCATCCACCTTTGAAGAAGATTGTTCAAATCCATATTGGATTTCTAACTCTTCAGGTTGGTAGATAATATTTGGTACTTCAACACCCATAACGCTACGATAAGTAACACGTACACCAGTATCTATCTTTACTTGACTTGCAATGCTTGTAATAACACCCGTAGAAACATTTGCTTGTTGAAGTAAGTAGTAAGCTTCTTGATAACTATCCGTTATTTCATCACGAAGCAATTTTACTTTATCAACCAACATCATCATTTCACGTATTAATACATTTCGTTTACGGTCCATAAGATCATAACCCATTTTAGCTAATACTAATGATTTCTTAGCTGCCATAAGGTTCCCTTTGGTCGCAAATACTTGGGTAGCCATTATTCTTCTCCTTGTAACGCTAGACTAATGGTACGCATTGCACGTTCTGGATCATAGTTTGCTTTAATAAGTTCAGGATCAAGACGGTCTAATGCACTCATTGGTAGAGTTGATAATAGTGCCCATCCTAAATTCAATGTTTCAATGATTGAACGTTTTACGCCAAACCCTTGACCAACGAATACTTTTTCAAACAAACGTCCAAACTCCATGAATCGTTTATCACTTTCAGATAATTCATCCTCACCAATTACAGATGCAAGTGAACGAGCTTCTTGAACTTGCGCATAAGATGCGAATAATTGGTTCGCAACATCTTGATGATCTTTGCGAGTAAATCCTTCTCCAATACCATCTTTCATCAAACGTGATAAAGAAGCTAAACATCCAATAGGAGGATATACTCCATTTTGGTGTAAGTTACGATCCAACACGATTTGACCTTCTGTAATATACCCAGTTAAATCTGGTACTGGATGAGTAATATCGTCATTCGGCATTGTTAAAATAGGAATTTGTGTTACAGATCCTTTAGATGTCTTAATAATACCTGCTCTTTCGTATAAAGAAGCTAAGTCAGAATACAAATATCCAGGATATCCTTTACGTCCAGGAATTTCTCCTTTACTACTTGAGAACTCACGTAGAGCTTCACAATATGAAGTGATATCTGTTAAGATAACAAGAATATGCATATCTAATTCATAAGCCAAATATTCAGCTGCAGTAAGAGCACAACGAGGTGTTAGTGTTCTTTCAATAATTGGGTCATTGGATAAGTTAACAAACATACAAACTTTTTCCATAACTCCAGTTTCTTCAAATGAACGTTTGAAGTAATCCGCAACGTCATTCTTAACCCCCATTGCTCCAAACACGATACCAAAACCTTTACCATCATCATCAGCAATTTGAGCTTGACGTACGATTTGTACTGCAAGTTTATCATGTGGCATACCACTTCCTGAGAAAATAGGAAGTTTTTGTCCACGAATTAATGTATTTAATCCATCAATCGCTGAAATCCCTGTATTGATATAGTTACGAGGATATTGACGAGATACTGGATTTAATGGCTTACCATTAATATCCGCAAATTTCTCTGCATAAACATCGCCTAAACCATCAATTGGTTTCCCTGCTCCATTAAATACACGACCAAGGATTTCTTTTGATAAGGCAATTTCCATTGGGTGACCTAATAAACGCGTTTTTGTATTCTTCTTTGATAATCCAGCTGTTCCTTCAAACACCTGAACCATTGCTTTTTCACCTTCGATTTGAACTACACGTCCTGAACGAACTGTCCCATTCGCTAATTCTATTTCAACCATTTCTTCATTTGAAACATTCTTAACATGATCTAAGGCTACAAGTGATCCACTAATTTCTTCTAATCCTAATAATTGAAGACCCATCAAAATTCCTCCTTTCTATTCGATTGTACTTAATGCTTTATCGATTTTATCGAAGTATCCATCCAACAAAGCAATGTTGTTGTTTGGTACATCATATTTAATTTTAATTACTTCATCAAAAATTCCAGTTTTAAGAATTGAACTAATTGGGAATTTCTTTTGAATTAATGGTTTGCATGCTTCATATAAGTATGAAATTACTTTCAACATCTTGTATTGTTTCGCAAATGGTACGAAAGTATCATCTGGATGGAATGCATTTTGTTGTAAGTATCCAACACGAACTACTTTCGCAATTTCAATTGTCAGTTTTTGATCATCTGGTAAAACATCAGATCCAATTAACTTAACAATTTCCATTAATTGATTTTCTTCATGTAGAATTTGTACCATTTCACTACGTAGTGCAGTAAAATCACGCGCAACATTTTGTGAATACCAACGATCAAGATCATCTAAATATTCACTATAACTTAAGTTCCAGTTAATTGCTGGGAAGTGACGTGCATACGCAAGTGATTTATCAAGTGCCCAGAAAGCACGAACGAAACGTTTTGTATTTTGTGTTACTGGTTCAGAGAAGTCAGCACCTTGAGGTGAAACAGCTCCGATAATTGTTACAGATCCTTCTGATCCATTGCATGTTTCAACATATCCTGCACGTTCATAGAATTGTGAAATACGAGAAGGTAAGTAAGCTGGGAATCCTTCTTCAGCTGGCATTTCTTCAAGACGTCCTGAGATTTCACGAAGTGCTTCTGCCCAACGAGATGTTGAGTCAGCCATAATCGCAACATGATATCCCATATCACGATAGTATTCAGCTAATGTAATACCTGTATAGATACTTGCTTCACGAGCCGCAACGGGCATATTAGAAGTATTCGCAATTAACACGGTACGGTCTAATAATGGTTTACCCGATTTAGGGTCAATCAATTCACTAAATTCTTCAAGAACTTGTGTCATTTCATTACCGCGTTCTCCACAACCAACATAAACGATAATATCTGCATCACACCATTTAGCTAATTGGTGTTGTGTCATTGTCTTACCTGCACCAAACCCTCCAGGGACTGCCGCAGCACCACCCTTAGCGATTGGGAATAAAGTATCAATAACACGTTGCCCAGTAACTAAAGGCAATGTGATAGGCTTACGATGGCCTACAGGACGAGGATTACGAATTGGCCAGTCTTGTGCTAACTTAACATCAACCACTTCTCCTAAATCCGTTTTAACTTTAACTAAAGTTTCAGTAACCGTGTAATCACCATCACCTACTGCATATTCAACTGTTCCAGAAATTGTTACTGGAATCATACTACGATGTTCAATTAAATCTGTTTCAGGACAAGTCGCAAAGATATCCCCACCTTTTACAGTGTCTCCTACCTTTACTTTCATTGCCACTTTCCACTTCTTTGCTTCATCCAATGAAGGTATTGTTTTACCCTCACTAATGAATGCACCTTGTGTAGCTGCAATATCCTTAAGTGGTCTTTCGATACCATCAAAAATATTCTTTAAGATACCAGGTCCTAAATGTGCACATAATAGTGAACCAGATGAATACACAGGTTCCCCTGGTTTTAATCCTGTTGTAGATTCATAAACTTGGATAGTTGTTTTATCACCAGTAATACCGATAACTTCTCCAAGTAATCTTGCATCTCCAACATTTACCATCTCTAGCATACTAAAGTCACTTGAGTTTCTTACAGTTACAACAGGTCCATTAATAGAATAAATACGATTGTCCATATTAATTCCCCCTGCTTTCTAAATGGTAAATCCAGAATTATTCTGGAACCATGTCATTTCATTTTGTAAACTGAAATCCAATGTATTATCAACTTCATATCCTTTGTTTGGATTAACATAACGGAATCCACCAAGTTGAATTAATGTTTCCACTACCTTACATTGACAATTATGTTTCTTCAATATTTCAGTTAATAATGCTGTATCTTCTTTACGAACTTCAAAATATCCATCCGTATCAATTGCACCCAATTGTTCAATTCTCTTTTCCAAGAAGTTTGAATAATCAGAACTATTTACGAATGATACTAGTTTACTTTTTACATCATCAAATAATTGAGTGACTAATTGCGTACGCAAATGAAGTAAATCACGTTTTGTTTTCAACTTATTTTGTGAGGCTTGTGTCGCAGCAAAAAGTCTCAAATCATTGAGTTCTTTTTCCTTATATGTTTCTATTTCTTTTCTTAAACCTTCCTTGAAAAAGTTGATTTGATCTTCTTCCATGTTCTTAACTTCATAATTAATTTGATCAATTACTAATTGTACTTGTTCATGAACATCGCTTTCAATAATTTCAAGTGCTTCTTTTTCTTTCATCATAATTCTCACCTCACAATTTAATGCCGATTGCTTCACTAATATACTTGTCGATTGTTTCTCCTACTTTTGCAGATCCATGTCGATCAGGGATTTCTACTAAAAGTGGTTTGGAATAATTTAGTTTCATATTAGATATAATGTCAGGACAAGTATTCACAATCTTAGTCGTCATTAAAACAATTACTATTTCAGGATCTTGAATGCATTTTTCCAATTCATCAAGTACTTCTTGACGTTCATGGACAACTATACCTTCAATACCTGCAAGTCGTAACCCCATTTGTGTATCGACATTGTCACTAATACAAAATACTTTCACAGTTTTTTCTCCTAGATTTTATTCATGATTAAGATAGAGATTAATAGACCATAGATGGCAACCCCTTCACCTAATGCTACGAAAATGATTGCTTTACCAAAGTTTTCAGAATTTTCTGAGATAGCTCCGATAGCAGCAGGTGCAGCAGCAGCAACGGCAATACCAGCACCAATTGCAGAACATGAAGTAGATAATGCAGCAGCTAAGAATCCCATACCTTGTGCATTTGTTCCAACGATTGAAACAGCTGCATTTGTTCCTTCAGCAGCTAAAGCTACCATACCATTCAATTGGAATACCATTGCAAGTGCAAATACACCCGCAAAGATTGAAATTTGTGCTACTAATTTAAATTTCGCATTTTTAGCGTTTGTTCCTTTTTTACCCATATAGAATAAAGGACAAATTACAAGTACCACTGCGATGAGTGGTAAAAACATTTCAACAAAAGATAACATAACAATTCTTCCTCCTAATTAGTTGTCTGATGAAATAAGAATAAATTTCTTACCGCCGCCTTCAAAGTAACGGCTAAACATTTCATAATATTCAAGACGTAGTGTTTGAATACCTACGATTAAGCCTTCAAGTGCCATAACGAATAAGTTACCAATTACAAATACTACCGGACCTGCATTCCCTGTCATTTCAACAAGTGTCATAACAACGAGCATCATCCCAGCATGGCTTAGTACGAATCCGCCTACACGAAGGTAAGACATTGAGTTTGTAACAAAACTCAACAAGATTTCAAATACTTCAAAGAATGTTTCCAAACAGAAATTGCCCCAACCACCATGTGGTTTAATACTCTTACCTTCCATGAGGTGAGTAAGTGGCTCTTTGAAGAAGAATAAAACAATAGGAACACCAATAAATGGAATTAACCAAGCTGGTGTCAACATATTGAGGCCTGGATTAATCATTGTCATACCGACAGCGACTAAGATAAATCCGTAGAATACAAATCCAGCAACACCATTTTGACTGAATAGTAATTCTCCCCATTTTTTACGTTTAATTTGAACATACATATTTATTAACATTGTAGTTAAGATGAGTACTGCCCCAATCACAACTGCAGTGATTAATAATGTCATTGTGAAATTTCCATCCATAACATTAATTAGTTTTTCATGTACATTGAATAATCCTTGGTGAACTGGAATAAGAATTTCTTCATTTCCAAATACAGATCCATACATAAATCCAAAGAACATCGATGTTAATCCAACACGTCCTACAATACCAGCAAGTTTATTTCTAGATTTCTTTTCTAAGAATAATCCAGCAAGTACTAACAAGAATCCTTGACCTAAATCACCAAACATAATTCCAAACAATAAGCAATAAGTTAATCCTACAAATACAGTAGGATCAATATCACGATATGCTGGCAAACTATACATTGTTACAAACATTTCAAATGGTCTAAAGAACCAATTGTTTTTAAGTAAGGTTGGAGGTGTAAGTTGTGGTGCATCATCTGGATTATGTGGTTCGACTTTAACATCAACCCCATTAAACTCAGCTTTGAATTTATCCACATCACTTGTAGGAACAAAACCTGTTACTACATAATGATTTTCAAAAATTGCTACATATTGGTGTAAAGAATATAATCTATTTCTTTCTTCACAATACGTGTAAACATTTGTAAGTTCTTCTTCGTATTGAGCAATAATTTTCTTACTATCTACAGTAGGAATCTTAATCTCCTCTAAATATAAACCATCAAACATTTTCTTAGCTTCACGAACATGTGTATTTGATGTTGCATACACTATCCATTGATATTGAGAAGTTTGGTGTAGTTTTGCAGTAATAAACTTTGTATCTTGGATTAAGTTTAATTTCTTAACACTTTCAATTGGTAATCTTCCCATACCAAATGAAATGTATTGGCAATCATGCATTGATGTGAAATCTAGAACTCTTAATGTTTCTAATGCAATTTCATCATCGCTTGTAAGACTATTAGATTCAACAGAATCACTAACAACTTTAAATTGTTCTTCCACATTCTTTAAGAACGCTTCTATTTCTTCATTTGTATAAGTCTTGTCAATAGTTGGTTTTGATTTCATTTCAAACCCAATACTATGACCTATATTCTTTAGTGTATTAACATAATCAGAATATACATTCTCGACAGAAAGTACTCTTCCTGCATTATCTTCATTTACAATTGAAGTCGCATTTTCCGCATGAAGGTATTTAGAAGTTTCACAGCGTTTAAGCATTTCTTCGTAATTACTTTCATCCGTCGAAATACTCACAAGTTTCATTTTTGTAATCGACATATATTCTCCCCTCTAGTAAATTAGTAAGCGCTCAATCTTTTCAGGCGCTATTCTATATCGTATACCTTCTATAATATCCACAATATTTTGAACTTCAGTTTCAGATAATAACATGTATGACAACAAAACAATGTCAGGGTTATTACTAAACGCTAGATGTCTTCTATTTATATTATAGTTAATCTTCTTTGTATGATATTCAATATAGATAAATCGTTGATTATCAGTATAGTTTTTATAGGCAGACTTCGATAAGTAATCAAATAATTCATCCGCACTACAGTTATCAATAATATAATCTAGATCTTTCTTCGAAAATCTCAAATGCACAGGAGAGATTAATTCCTTTATACGATTACTTGGTGTTTCAAAATATTTCTTCAAACGATAAATTTTCGTAATGTTCTCTAACTCAATTTGAGTTAAGAAAATATCGCGTAAATCTTCTTTCTCTTTTCCAGAGAAATCCGAATCAATAATTTTAAGTACTGTATCGAAGTAATAATTGCGTAATGCACTCTCACAACCTGTAAAATCAAAGTCTTCGCCATGTACAGTTTTGAATTGTCTCACTATTGGTGCATAGTCAGTATGACTAATAACATCTAACAATTCATCGAAACTTCTTACTTTTGCCAAGTCACTAATCTTGAATGAAGTTTGTAGTTCAAGATAAGTTGGCATCTTTTCTATAAATTGCATATAATCTTTTGATTCAAATGATCGTATGCAGTTTAAGATTTGATGGATTTCATTCTCAATGATTCCATAACGGTAAAAACCACCTTTCGGTGAGTTCGCATATCGCATTAAACTTGAAAACCTTTGAAATAAATCTTGACGTATCAAAGCTTCCAGTTGTCCACGATGAATTGATTTTTCGTTAATTCCCGCCAGAACCTCATTGAAATAAGTATCATTTTTTAAATAGGATGCTACTTCCGCCACTGTCTTCTTTTGTAGCATTGCTTGGTAATCTTCCGTTCGGATTCGTTTACCAAACATTGCTTTTGCTTTTGCGGTAAGTGCACCTGCTGCCTTATTTGACATGGTTCTCCTCCTTCAAGCTTAATCTAGACAATGTTTTATAATTGTTTCACACCACTCATCTTTTTTTGTTTGATAGACTTGTTGGATTCTAGATGAAACATCTTTAAATTCCTTGTTGTTATCTTCAGTCGCTTTTTGAATTCCTTCATCTAGCTCTTTCTTGATTTGATCTACTTCTCTTTTAACTTGTTCCCAAGCTTCATCACTGATATGTTTTTTCTCATTCGCAATCTTTTGTTTCAAGTCATATTTACGTTGATGTGCACCATCAACATCTTTTCTTGCTATTTCATCAGAATGAATTAAGTCTTGTATATCTTTCAATTCCATGTTGGGTCTCCTTTCAAACAAAAACCGGTCTTTGATAGTATATTCCTTTTTTTCACATTTTTCAATGGATAACAAGTCTTATTATGCCTAATCGAAAAAGGAATATTTTATCAATATCAATTTGGTCATTTTTATTACAAAATAGGCTTATTTATAGGTTATAATTAGCATATGAAACCTATAGTTGCCCCAATGAAAAGTAGAATTGGTAGAGGCAACCAGTAGTTATCTAGTATGATTAACTCGTAAATAAAGGAGAAAACGATTATGAATATAGAAATCGCAAATCGTCTAGTAGAATTAAGAAAACAAAGGGGATTGTCACAAGAAGACTTGGCTCAAGAATTGGGTATATCGAGACAAGCAGTTAGTAAATGGGAAAGAGCTGAATCATCACCTGATACAGATAATCTTATCTTACTAGCAAGATTATATGGTGTTTCACTAGATGATATGCTAAAGACAGATGAAGAAATTCCAACACCAGAAGAACC
>NZ_JAVWNC010000064.1:0-10575 GCF_036637135.1 Anaerorhabdus sp.
ATTAAAGTAATGATTGATTTTTTGTTTTACTTCTTCATCGCAAGCCGCAACCATTAATGAATTCTTATTAAATTGAATTAAATCTTCATCAGTATAACCAAATGTAGACTTCAAGATTTCATATTCTTGCTCAAGAGTCGTATTTGAAAACATCATATTATCGGTATTAATTGTAATTAAAACGCCTTTATCTTGAAGTGTCTTAATGGGATGATGAACAGCTTCATCAAACACAAAACAATTTAAATTACTCGAGATACAAACTTCGATAGGTACTTGCGTATCTACGAGTTCTTGAACTACATTCAAATCTTCGATGCTACGTACACCATGTCCTATACGCTTGGCACCTAATTTTAATGCTTGATGTACATTTAGTGCAGGACCTGCTTCTCCTGCATGAATAATATAAGGCAAGCCTATTGATTTCGCATGCCTAAACAATGGTTCAAAATCCATCATATTATTTCCTTCAGCTCCCGCAATATCAAGTAAAACAACACCTTCTCCTAAATACTGCTTTGCTAAATTTACAGTTTCCATATTCGCGCTCATATTGATGGAAGCATCCGTGTAATTCATCATACATAGAATCAACTCTACATGAATTTGACACTTATCTTTCAACATATTTACAGCTTTCAATACTGCTTGTAACACTTCTTCTTGAGATAAACCATTCTTTGTATGTTGTTGAGGAGCAAATCTCAATTCGACATAAACTAAGCCTTGATGATCTAACATTTCAATCAATGCACATGTTGCCTTGATAATAGCTTCTTCATCTTGTAAGATACCAATCGGAAAATCAAAACGTTCTAAATATTCCACTAAACTTTTACAATTCAATGTATCTTTTAAATATGCTTTATATCCATCTAATGATCCACCTGGAATTTTGATGTTTCTACTTTGTGCAAGTTCACACAAAACTTCTGGTGGAATACTTCCATCAAGATGACAATGTAAATCAATTTTAGGTATCTTATATTTCATCTTGCCTCCTAATTTGCCTTCTTAAGCAAGATAAATGGTGTTAATTCGTCGCTTTGCCCAGCTGGGTTATCACGAATAATTTGAAGAAATTTATCATCTGTTATAGGTAATTGAGAATATTTACCTAGAATCTCACGTGAAATATCATTCGCGTCAACGATGACACACATAACACCCGTCTTTTGAAATATTTCATCACAAACCCCACCTGGATTTTTTGGGTTTAGAACTGCCGTAACTTTATAGATATCAAATGATGAATTTGGATAGAAACCATCAATTCCAGCAATGCCATTTCCAACAATTTCATAGAAAACACCACGTTTACCAAATAACTTACCAACTGCCGAGCATACTGAAGCATAAAGAATCTTAGGTAATCCAACAATATTAATCGCTAATTGTAATTTATAAGGCTCATCCATACCAATACCTGCACTTGAACGATGCGCAAATTTGCTCAAAAATTTAGCCCAAACTCCCAAACGAACATCCGCTTTATCAACGCAGTTGTTTTGGCACATCGAAATAACTTTTTCACTAATGGAAACAATATTACCCTCTTCATATAAAGGTTTAACATATTTTTCAATGTTTTCAATATAAGATTCCCCACGAGCAATAAAATGTGTGTGAATGGCTAAGCGATGATATGTATCATCACCTGCTTGAATATCATCACGTTCAAAATAAGTAATGTCTTGAAATGTTTTCTTTCTTTCATCTAAATTTCTATTCATATTCAATCTCCAACTCTTTTCTTACTGTTTATTTTATCACTAACTAAGACTTCTTGAAACGCTTATTTTTCTTCTTGATAGAACAAAGGATAAGCTTTTTTATCCACAAGTTTTAAACATATCGCAACACCGATACAAATCAAACCCATAAATGAAATGATTGTCCATACTATTTGCATGGTGTAATGGTCTGCTAGAAAACCAACACCTTTTTGCATAATCGCTTGAAAAAGTGATGCTCCTATGTAACTGATACTCCCAATTCTTCCTCGATGAGAGGATGGTATACGCCGCGTCATATAGGGTTGCTTACCCAGTGTACTTGCAATTTCACCTAGTGTAAAAATAATAATTGATACAAAGTAGAAAGGTATCAACCCTTGAATAAAGATATACATTGCAAGCCCTGTAACAATCAAGATTTCCCCTATTATAATCTTAGAGACATCTCTAATCTTTGGAAATAATGAAGTTAATAATGGGGTTCCAACAATTACTACTACCGCATTTACACTTGTGATTAATCCAAAATAGATAGCTCCTTTTGCACCATATAATTGTTCCATGTTTAACGGCAATAAGAAATTAAATTGTGAGTAAACTAATCCAGATACTGCAACATACAACAAATACAATAACATTGTTTTGCGCTCTTTCAAAATATGAAATACACTTTTGCTACTCGCATCTTCCTCATAGGAACTTGTAACAATATCATCTTTTGTTTTACTAATATCTTTGATTAATAGAAAGATAAGAATGGTACTTGATAGCGTAGATATCGCATTGAATATAAAAGCTAAATTCAGATAATTTTCAAATAAGAAACCACCAATTGTTGGAGCTAAAACAAGTCCAATATTTGCACCTAAATAGTTTAAACTGTATGCTTTCTCACGATCACTTGATGAACTTAAATCAGCAACAAGGGCATCATAACAAGGCCATTCAATTGAAGCAAATAACCCAGCGATAAAAAATAAAATCACAAACATGAAGGATACTTCAATAAACCCACAAATCAGATAACATACTACTGTTACTAAATCACAAAAAATAATAATATTTCGTTTATTAAAACGGTCTGCCAGCTTTCCTCCTAACAATGTAATTGGAATTTGCACAGCAGTCATTACCAACATTACTGTTGCAACATCGCTTGCACTCAGACCTAATTTATTTCTTAAAATCAATGTTAACATTGGCCATATTAACGCACCCATGTTGGTCACTATTCTACCAAAGAAGAGAACATACATTTCTCTTCTTAACCCCTTATATTGATTAAACATTAGACTCCCCTTTTTATTTTACAACTAGTAAAACACTCCTCATCATTCAAATGATCTTCAATTAAATCCCGAATAAATCCACGGAAGAATTTCGCTTCTTTTTCAGGTGTTTTAAGTGATGGATATCGTGCACCTCGTTGAAGATAATCATCAATCATAATAGAATACTCTTTTTGATCATCTAAACACACTCCATTAATCAATATTTTTTGATCTTTAATTTGTACATTAGAACTAAATCCCAGAGTACCGAGTTTATCACCTCTAAATCCTGGTCCTTTTCCTGATTGTAAACAATATTCCTTATCTAAACTTAATTCAAAAGCATCACGTATTTGCTTACCCATTACTTTTACAAAAGTAGGATTTAATTTAGATGGTGAGCAATGAATTAAATCCATTTTTGATACATCCCCTTTTAATGAATGATTAACTATCCCATGATATATCATCGCAAAATCACAAGGATGTAATTTCATCAATGCATCGCATATAAAATTAATTAAGTGACATTCATTCACTAAATCGTAATTCAACGCTTCGACATGAGCTACTGGTTCATTGAGTTGATCAATTGCCTGTTCATTGCATCGGTTTACCAATTCAATGAAATCTTGGTCTTTTTCTTCCTTATCTAAGGGAATCAATTGATAAGAAACTTGATCCATTTTATTCTCATTAAATGTGATATCAAGACAACCAATATATTCAGCATAACTTTTTGCTTGAACAATCATTGTATGATTGATTTTAAGTATATCATCTATTTGCGTATGGGAATGACCTCCAATAATAATATCAATTCCATTCACTGATTTCGCAATGTATTCATCACTTTCAATTCCTGAATGACTTAATAATATACATACATCGTACTCTCCTTGATACTTTTCAATTTCTTGTTGAATTGCTTGTATTGGTTCAATTGATTTTAAACCATCTAATTCTAAGAAGAAGTTATATGCTCCTTCTTTTAAACTTGCACTATAAAATGGCGAAGTCCCTATAATCAAAAAACGAATATCATTCTTGGTGATAATCTTACTATTTTGTAGATAGTTTAAATCATTACCATCTATTGTTTTTAAATTACATGATAGTAGCGGCATTTCTTTTGCAATCAACTCTACCCACTCCTGACCAAGTTCGGATTCATTGTTACCTACTGCCATTGCATCTACTTTTAAGTAATTCATTAATGTCGCACTAACCACACCCTTTGAACCAATTACCATTAAACTTTTTAAATCGCCTGTATCACCAGCATCAAGATATAGATCATCACTGGTTTTATATTTCTTTAAAAAGCTTGCTAATCGTTCCATATTTTCATATTCACTATGAATATCGTTTGTATGAAATATTCTCATCTTCTACACCTCATAGTCGATATTATACTTCAAATTTTGCCTTATTTATAGATAAAAAGACGGCATAGCCATCTTTTTATAAAATTTGTTTGTCTGTTAAAACTCCATTTATTTTCTCATAGTATTTAAGTACATCTTGTTTTGTCATTGATTTGCGTTGTTCACCTTCAATGATATCTAATATTCTACCTTCATTCATAATAATTGTCTTGTTACCATACTGTAATGCATGATCAATATTATGAGTAATCATTAATGTTGTGATGTGATGTTCTTGAATGATATCATTCGTGATTTTCATGATGTTTTCAGCTGTCTTTGGATCTAGGGCAGCTGTATGTTCATCAAGTAATAAACATTGTGGAGGGATCATTGTAGACATCAACAACGTAAGTGCTTGTCTTTGTCCTCCTGATAAAAAACCAACTTCTGTTTTCATTCTATTTTCTAATCCCAAATTTAATTTTAAACACTGATTATAAAATAATTCTTTTTCATCATTACTGATAGAGAATCTAAGTTTTCTTTTTGTACCTCTACCATATGCCAACAAGCAATTCTCTTCGATTGTCATATGAGGTGCTGTACCTTTTAGTGGATCTTGCGATAAACGCCCTATAAGATTTGCGCGTTTATGTTCTTTGAATTTCGTGATATTTTGTTGATCAACAAATACCTGTCCTGATTCGGTTTCAACACTACCACATATTACATTAAGTAGTGTTGATTTACCTGCACCATTTGAACCAATTACTGTTACAAAATCACCATCTTCAAGTTTTAAATTAATATCTTTCAACGCATGGTTCTCATTGACTGTATTTTTATTAAAGATGACATTACAATTCTTAATTTCTATCATGCTTTTTTCCTCCCAAATTTAATTTGAGGTACAACCATTGCAAATACCACAATTAGTGCAGAGAATAGTTTTAAGTCACTTGCCGGTAATCCCAAAACAAATGCATAAGAGATTAGTAAGCGATATAAAATTGCACCGAGTACAATTGATATCATATGATGAAGCATACCACGACGTTTACCAAATACAGTTTCACCAATAATGATACTTGCACAACACAAGACTAATGTACCAACTCCAGCACCATGTGCTGCTGTTTGTGTATATTGCGCATACAAACCACCACCCAATGCGACGATAGCATTTGTCATTGCGAATCCTAGGATTTTCATTGTGTCGGTATTAATAGAAGAACTTCTTACCATTGCTTCGTTATCTCCTGTTGCTCGTAGTGCTAATCCTGTTAATGTTTTAAAGAAGAAAACCAGAATCACAACTAATAAAATTGTAATAATTAACAAAACCAACACGTTACCAAAATCAACTCCTGCAATCACCAGTTTATTTGCGAAAGGTGTAAAGATTGTATTGATACCATATAAGAAAATACTTGGTTGATCATTCATAATTTTAAGATTAATTGAATATAACGCTGTCATGGTTAAAATACCTGCTAGTATTTCTTGTATCTTAAACTTTGTATGTAGTACACCTGTTACGATACCTGCAAGTGTGCCACCAATGACACCCAAGATAATTCCTAGTAAAGGTTGACCTTGCATCGCAAATATTGCACTAAAAGCTAATCCTGTTACAAAGCTTCCATCAACTGTTAAATCCGGTAGATTCAATACACGAAAAGCAATGAATAGTCCCAATGCACATATCCCAAAAATAATACCTAATTCAATTGCTCCAACGATTAAACTCAAAGACATATCATCACCCTACTTTACTAATACGAGTTTTGGATTATTTAAAATTTCTTCTGGTAACGTAATACCTAATTCATTCATTGTATTTTCATTCACAGTAATAAATAAATCATCACTAAATACATATACTGGAATTTCATTAATCGGTGTACCTTCTAATACTTGTACAACCATTTGTGCAGTTTTCTTACCTAATGCAACATAGTCAATTCCAATTGTTGCAAATCCGCCATCCATTACCATTGAATCAGCACCTGTGAACACTGGTATTTTAGCTTCCTTCGCAAGTTTTGCAAGTGTTGGCATTGCTTCAGCAACTGTATTATCATTTGGAACAAAGATTGCATCAACCTTTGGAAGTAGAGCACTTGTCGCTGTTTGTAAATCTATTGATGTAGAAATTGAAGCTGTTTCAATTTTAATATTTCTTTCAGCACAAACTTCTTTTAATTTTTCAAAATTTGAAACTGAATTTGTTTCTGATGGATTATAAATGAATCCAATTGTTTTAATTTCTGGTTTGATTGTTAACGCTAAATCAATGATTTCATCAATTTGAACCATATCACTAGTACCTGTTATATTGCCTTCAGGTTTTTCTAAATCCTTAACTACATTTGCAGCAATTGGATCTGTAACAGCTGCAAATACAATTGGTGTATTCTTTGTTAATGACATAGCACCTTGAGCAACAGGAGTTGTAATTGTAACCACTACATCTTGTTTATTTGCATCAAAGTATTGAACAATTGTTGGAATATTTGACATTTCATTTTGAGCATTCTTGAAATCAATTACCGCTTTGTCATCACCATATCCTAAGCTATTTAATTCTTCTACAAAACTATCATAAATCATATTAAGTGAAGTATGTTCTGTTAATTGAATAACACCTATTTTCTTCACTGATGAGGTTGTACCTTCATCTTTTTTTGTTGGTTGGCTTGAACAACCTACTAGTGCTAAACATACTAGTGCAATTAATCCTGTTTTGATCATTTTCATCTTTCTTCTCTCCTTTTCAATTATGCGTTTGATTGAAGTGAAGGATTACCTTCATATAAACAAAAAACGCCTATCCAAATAAAGGACAAGCGTTAACCTGCGGTACCACCTTTGTTGATAAATAGAATCTATTTATCCTCTCAATCAAAATGCAAACACATTTCTGTCTTATAACGGTGACTACCGTCCATAGATACTCGATTTCTCTTTCACTCGGCCCTCATGAGTCCATTTGTCAAATCGTCTTCTCTATCAGGATTCCACCCTCCCTGACTCTCTTTAAGCGACTAACTTGTTTTATATCTCAATCATCGGTTTGTTGTTTAGAATATACTCCCATTTCAATTCATTGTCAATAATTACACATAAATTTAATTTATTAACTTATCATCCAACATGTCAAGCTGACTCCACAAAGAAGTATATTTAAAAGAAAACAAGAAATTATTTTTATATTCAAAGTTGTGTTCATCTATCTTTATACTATAATACATATATAAAGTAGGAGGACATAATGAAAAAGTTTTTAAATGAATTCAAAGAGTTTGCAATGCGTGGAAACGTAGTAGATATGGCTGTGGGTGTTATCATTGGAGCTTCATTTAAATCAATCGTCGATTCATTAATTAATGATATTATCTCGCCTGTTCTAGGTTTATTTGTAAATGACTCATTAAATACATTGAGTATTACTTTTGGTACAGTTACAATAAGTTATGGAGCTTTCATTAGCGCAATCATCAACTTTGTAATGATGGCATTCATTTTATTCATCATTATCAAGGTAATGAACAAAATGAGAAAACAACCACAAGTAGTCGAAGTTATTAAAGAACCTAGTGATGAAGTTAAGTTGTTAACTGAAATACGTGATGCTTTAAAAAATAAATAAATAAAAACTATACCTTAAGTGACTAACTTTAACTCATCACAATAAGGTATAGTTTTTTTAATCTTTATCTATTTTTGATACTTTATTTAAGAAGAAATAACCGACTACAAACAAGATAACCAAAGCTAAGATTCCATATTTGCTTTGCCCAAACATTGCGGCACAAATTGTAATAATAAGTGGTCCTAGGAAGTCTGCAAACTTACCAAAGATATCAAAGAATCCAAAATATTCATTCGATTCATTCTTAGGTACAATCTTTCCAAAATAAGCGCGAGATAATGCTTGAATACCACCCTGTGCAATACCAACCGCTATACACAACACCCAGAATTCATAAGTTTGATCTAATTGATATCCATATAAACATATTGCGATATAAATTAGTGTATAAACTTTTAGAATATCTATTGTTTTAAATTTCTTCGCAAGCATACCTGATAAAATAGCAAATGGAAATGCAACGATTTGTGTTACTAACAATGCAATAATCATATCATTAGTACCTATTCCAACTTCAGCACCATAAGTAGTAGCCATCGAAATTATTGTATAGACACCATCAATATAACAAAAATAAGCAATAATAAAATACAACATTTTAGGATTATTCTTTATTTCCTTCATGGTTTTACCAATACGTCCAAATGCTTCCTTTATTTGATGATCATGATTCGCCAAATAATGAGTTTGTTTTACATTTTTCAATAAAGGAATGGCACATACTGCCCACCATATTGCAGTAATAAGAAATGATAATTGTGTGGCTTTCGCAACGGTTAACCCAAATGGAGTAGCTAATATTAGGTAAATTCCAACAATAAAGGGTAAACAACTTCCCAAATATCCCCATGCATAACCATAAGAAGAAACAGTATCCATTCTATCGTTAGAAGATACATCCACCAACATAGAATCATAGAAAATATTACAACTTGCATATCCAATTCTTGCGACGATAATTAAACCTAAGTATCCAAACCAATTGGTTGTAATACCCAACAATAAACAAGCCATTACACCAATGAATAAGAATACAGAAAACATCTTCTTCTTCATTCCTTTATAATCTGCAATAGCGCCTATCATTGGAGCACTGATGGCAACGATCAATACTGCAAAAGTTGTCGTTAACGCGAATAAACTTGTCTTTAATGCTTCAAATGCTTGAACATCCCCAAATAATGAAGCATTAGCGTTAGCACTAAATAAGAATTGTACAAGCCAATTATTACAAACTGCTTCCACCCCTGCACTATCTACTAACCCTCTAAAAAATACTGGGATTGTTGCGGTTAATATAAGAACAAATGCACTATTTGCGACATCATACAAAATCCAACTTTTTTCAGTTTTTGTAAGTTTCATTCACTTTTCCCCCTAAATTCTATGAATATCTTATCATATTTGACTTAATGAATTGTTAAAACTTTGTGAAATGAGAATGATTTTAAACTATTTTTGATATAATAAAGATATGGAGGACTATTTATGCCTAGTCTTATAACACACGAATTATTTGGTAAAGAAGTGTGCCGCTCTTTACCCTTACAATTAGAGAAAATCATTAACTCCAATATCGAAGAGTTTTCAATTGGTACCAGTGGACCAGATTTATTCTTCTATTACAATGCTTGGCCTTGGAAGAATCAAGAAGAAGCACATCGTATCGCAACAATGGGTGGAAAAATACATAATCACAACATTCATGATTTTTTTAAACAGGTCTTTGAGGAATGCAAAGCGCACCAAACCCAAGAAAAAATCAGTTATATATCAGGATTGCTTTGTCATTGGGCATTAGATAAAGAAGCTCATCCCTACATATTTAATCAAACAGAATCAACTAAAGGCGGTAATTCTTCTTTGCTTCATCGTCGGTTTGAATCTCATTTAGATTATCTCATGTTGAAACTCATTAAGAATCAAACACCAAAAGAATACCCAGGATACAAGCTACTCAAATATGATCAACATACAGTTGATGCCGTATTTGAAGTCTATAAAAATCCCCTTCATGACATTTATCAAGATGATATTGATCGAAAGACAATCGAAGGTTGTTTGAAAGATTTCTATCAAATTCAAAAAGTGCTATATGATCCAAAGAATATGAAGAAGAAACTTTTATTTGGATTTGAAAAGAATATATTGAAGAAACCATATGCTTTCACATCGATGATTGTTCCTCTTGAAGAAGATGAATTGGATATTCTAAACAACGCTCATCGCACATGGCATCATCCTTGTACAAACAAGCCTAATACGCGCTCCTTCGTGGATATATTTAATGATTCAATTCATTTGGGTCAAGAAGTATGTACCTATTTCTTCAACTACCTCAAAAACGAAGCTGAGTTAGATGAACTCATGGCATATATTAATAATCAATCATTTGAGACTGGTTTATCGATTGAATCAACTATGCGTTATTTTGATTGTATTTACGAAAAATAAAGCTAAAATTGACTTTCTTATCTTAAAATATTATAATTCTATCTTGTTTAGACAAGGAGATATTATGTTTAAGAAAAGGAAGTTTT
>NZ_JAVWNC010000065.1:0-10542 GCF_036637135.1 Anaerorhabdus sp.
TGCATTCGATTCCGATTCGAAAGACCGCAGGTTCGAATCCTGTTGGGCGCGCCATGCTAATCGAACGAACCTGTGTCAGCCGCACAGGTTTTTAGGTTACTATAAAATTATGAAATATGATAAAGATTTAGAAAAAATACTCTATAAAAGCTTAAGAGTAGGTGTTTACTGTCGGGTAAGCACTTATCAAAAAGTACAAAAATCTAGTTTGGTTTATCAAAATAAAGGGTTAATTCGTGAGATAAAAGAAAAAACAAATTGGAAGTTTTGTGGTAGTTTCATAGATGTAGCCACTGGAACTAATATGAAAAAACAAAAAGAATTAAACAGATTGATTAGTAAATGCTTAAATAATGAGATTGATATCATTGTGACAAAAAGTGCATCTAGGTTTTCAAGAAATACTATTGAAGCACTAATAACAATAAATAAGTTGATAGCAAACGGAATTGCTTTTTTTTTGATATAGAAAATATATTAGTGAATAGTGAATTTAAGTATAAATTCCTACTTACTATGCAGTTCGCAATGGCGCAAGAGGAGGTCGTTCAAATGAGTAATGCGATATCATGGTCTTATAAAAGAAAATATGAGCAAGGAATACAAACAAGAAAAACAAAATGTTTTGGATATGATTATAATCAAAATGGAGATAGAGTTGTTAATGCTGTTGAAGCTGGAATTGTTAGATTCATTTACAATGAGTATGTAAATGGTAATACGGCTTATGGAATAGCGAAGGTACTAAATAACAACAGAGTTAAAACTACTAAAGAAAACGGTGTATGGAGACAAAATACAATAATGTATATTTTAAGAAATGAAGTATATATAGGTTATTTATTGATGCCTAAAACAATGAAGAAAGAATTTGATGACTTAACATGGAAACCAATAAATGGTAGAAAAACACAGTATCTAGTGGAGGAGTCACATGAAGCGATTATTCCTATAGAATTGTTTGAAAGGATACAATGTATAATTAAAGAAAGAACAGCAAATGAGCAAAATAATAAAGGAGCAATTAAACGGAAATATACTTCAAAGAATCCACTCTTAAATGTGTTAGTATGTAAAGATTGTGGCTCATCTTTTCGTCGAGTGATAAGAAAAAGAAAAGGAATTAGAATTCCGTGCTGGGTTTGTGCGACACATGCTGAAACGGGAGTGAGAAAATGTGCTAATAAAAAGGTATATAAAGAAGATGAAATAATTGAAATAATCTCAAAAATAGAGAATGATAAATTACTTATTTAGGAGTATTAAATATGAAATAAAAATAAAAAAAGAAATACTAAAAAATGGAAATGTTAACAATTTAATAGTTAAAAGATGTATAATATTATTAATAGAAGGGAATAAGTTATGAAAGAAATTTTCAACGAATGCAATGATTCTATTACTGATTGCATAAGGAATCTATTTACGGATTACGAGGGCATCACACATATTCGAACAAATGTTTCTTCTGTATATTATGCAAATAGAAAAGGTGAAAAATACATAATAAAAATAATTGTTATCGGGGGAACAAATGATGAGAATTATGATGAGTATTTATTAGCTCATTATGAGTCAATAATAAACCTTTCCAAATCTGATGCTTTTCCAAAAATATTTGATTGTAAAATCAAGGAAATTAATAACTATCGTTTCGCGTTTATAGTCGAGGAATATATTACTTACACCTTTCAGGAAGGTATTGAATATTTGTTTAAAAACTTTGAAAATGATGTTAAGTTAACTGCAATAAATTTTATGAAAAATTTATTGAGTCTATATGTTTCTAGTAAACATGTAGGATTTCAAGCACATAGAGATTTATCTTTTGATAATATGAGGTTTACGAGCGATTATCAGCTAAAAATGATTGACACAGCAAGCGCCAAAAACAGTCAAATTGAGACAACCTGTTTTCATCAAGCTACACCTACAAAATATTTCTATGCTTCTCCTGAATATACAGAAATCCATATAGATAGAACTGAAGACGGAATAGTGAATTCTGAAATTTATACTATCGGTTTGTTATCTGGATCACTTATGGGTGCATTGAGATTAGGGTACTTTAATATTCCTGACTATAAAGCGCAAGGTTGTGGGATTTATAATTGGCTTATTGAAAATAAATATCATTTTAATCCAGGGATTCAATTACCACAAAGATATAAGAATGAGTATTTCAATTTTTTACTTATTGAAGTATTTAGAGGAAATGAAACTGATTTGTTTTATAGATTACTCTGTTCAATGGTACAAGAAAGTGTTTCTCAGAGAATACATTCTTATGAAAAAATTTTAGATATATTAGGAAGGTGTGAATAGTTTATATGGGTAAGATATTCATTAATGCTACCAAAAATTATGGAGACAAAATTAAGAATATAGTAGAAAGAGAAAAATCAAGAGTTGATGGTGTTTACTATAGCCTTGCTGACATTCAAACGAAACATATAACAGAATTAAATAATTTTTTAAGTGGTAAAATTATTTTTAAAGACTTTCCAATATATTATCTCCTTTATGATAATTCATATATAAGTAAATATTTGAATCCGACAACCGAAGCAGTTAAGGATAGAGATGGGAATGTCTTAATACAAAAGACAACAGAAGGAAATAATAAACTTCTGTGTTTAAAAAGTAATGTAGATTTTCCAAAGTTCGAATCTCTTCCTCTTGAATCATCCGAATATGTTGATTACCGTGACGATATATTATTCTGTATTAAAAATTATTATCTTAGATTTTATCAAAATTGTCCATATATGACTACTCCAACATTTTTATTAGATAAAACTGATTCATGGAAAGATATTATTATTGATGATGTTTTACAACATACGAATATTTATTTGAAGGATGAAAGTAAAAGAGATGTATTTCTAAGTGTTTTAATAAATGTTGAACTTTTTAATAGTTTTAATGTAGCAAATAAATTATTGAAATATATTAGAAAATATAGTTTTTTAACTGGGATTAGCGTTTCAATTACAAACAGTGCATCTATATATACATATGATTCGAAGGAGTATCAAAATATCCTGTCATTTATAAAAGAATTGAATTTCAATGATGTTAAAGTTTTTATGAATTATTGCGGAATAAAAGATATTCCTTTCTCAATATTAGATATTGAACGATTTGGTGTTGGTTGGTTTTCGAGCTTTCGTAGTTATGATTTGGAATCAAAAGGAATTGACATAAGTCAAAATTCTTCGTTTGGTAAAAGGATTAAAAAAATTTTGCTAGAGTATTTTATGAGTGAAATTCCTCTAGAGTTGCTTGAAGTTCTAAAAATTGAAGATATTCTTGAAATTATACCAGTTCCAATCTCGAAACTTGATGATTTAAGTTTGAGTGACTTAGAACAGTTATATTGGATAGAGTTCTTAAAAATAATTGAAAAAAATCAGGTAATCGAAGAAAAGTTTACTGGGGATGAATTAACGATAAAACGCTGTGATTTAATGCTTCAAAAATTAGATTTTGGATTGAAAAATTTGAAATATCTAGTGAAAAAATTAAATGAATCAGGTAGATTTGATGATGCAAAGAAATTGGAAAATACAAACATTTATTGTATAATGACACAAATAGGAGCAATAAGAGAATTCAAAAATAAAATTTTGATATAGGAGGATATTATGTTTGAGTATGAGGTTGAGTTAGTTGATAGGTTTATTATGCTAAAAAATATTTCTCAAAATAGTATTACAGAATGTCCTTTTAGATGGGGGAGTATTGATGTAGTAGAGTATCAATTAGATAGAATAAAGTTTTTAAATTCTACTCAAATAAACTTCTTAAAAGATAAGGATAATTTGTCAATTTTTTCTTTTTTATATAGGAAAAAAGGACATACATTAGATTATTTAGCTGAAAGCACAAGAATTTCAAAAAATATAGTGAAAAACAGAATGAAGAAAATGATAGAATTGTCTATATGTGATTTGTCAAATAATTTATATTTTATAAATAATAACATTCAGTTTCCTGATATTGTCGTAAGAGGTTATGAAATGAAACTAAATGATATAAAAAAAGCAATAAATCAAGCGGTAGTAAATAAAAAGTATTGCGATTATTCTTATATAGTGATGCCTAAGAATAAATATTCACTTTGTCTAGAATATAAGGGATTAATTAAAAAATGTGGGTTAGGACTAATAGTGGTGGACGAAAAAAAAGTTTATGAAATTATTCGTCCAAGAAGAGTAGATCATAATAAAAATTATAAACTAAAATCTAAAATTTTTATTTTGGATTATCTGTCTAGTTTAAATCAACTTTCAGTTGAATAAACTTAATTACATCCTTAACCTCGAAAGAAAGAGGAATTTAATAATTTATTCAAAAGAATTAATCAAGTTATATTGGGATGAGTCTAAATATGAGAGTTTATTTCCCGTTGGGCGCTCCATGATAATCGAACAAACCTGTGTCAAACACAGGTTTTTATGTACTTTTCTATAAAAAATTCAGGAATTTATACTTCTTTTACTAATAAATAAGTAGGAGGAAGTATAAATGAAAGAAAATGGATCTATAATTTTCGAAGATGGAGTAATATCTGTAGAAGTTACTCTGGAACAGGGTACAGTTTGGCTGACTCAGGTACAAATGTCAAAGTTATTTGATCGAGATATTTCTGTTATATCAAGACACATTAAAAATGCAATAAATGAAAATGAAATTTCAGAGAAAAGCAATTTGCAAAATATGCAAATTGCAAATTCTGACAAACCAGTTGTTTTCTATGACTTAGATGTAGTTATCTCAGTTGGGTATAGAGTCAAATCTTTGAAAGGGACTATATTTCGAAGATGGGCAACTAAAATTCTTAAGGAATATACATTGAAAGGTGTAGTTTATAATGAAAAACGACTAAAACAACTAGAACGCATGCAAGAAATCCAAGTGGATATGATGGAAGGTGTGAAAGGATTTGATGCCTCAGAAGTATTAAGTGTACTTAATCTCTATTCACAAGGATTACAATTATTAGATAATTATGATCATCGAATGCTTCTAGAAAAAAAGAATCAAGAAACAGAATGTATTTATCAATTATCCTATGAAGAATGCATAGAAGTGATTGAACAATCACCCTTTGATGCTCGAGGAGACTTATTTGGAAAAGAAAGAGATGAATCATTTCAATCAAGTATAAATCAAATCTATCAAAGTTATGATGGTGTTGAACTTTATCCTACCTTAGAAGATAAGGCAGTTAATTTACTCTACTTCATTACAAAAAACCATAGTTTTTATGATGGAAACAAGATAATTGCAGCTACTATCTTTATTTACTTCTTAATGAAGAATAGACAACTTATTGTAAATAATAAACAAAGGATTAGTAATACTACACTGGCAACATTGACAGTGCTAATTGCATCATCAAAACCAGAGGAAAGGGAAAATATATTAGCTTTTTCAAAGGAACTCATACAGTTAACAAGGGATTAGTCTAAATGTAGGAGTTTATTCGCCGTCGCGTGCGCCAAATTAGTAGAACGCGATAGATATCATATCGTTTAAACCTTTTAATAAAGGTTTTTTTAATGCTTGTGTAGACTTTGGTAAAATTAGGGATGTGTAAATACGTAGTTAAATAAAGAGTTATTTATCATAACTCAATGCATTGATGAACATTGCTATTTATTTTATTCTAGTTATCATATTAATAAATAAGAATTTGTCGATGAGAAATAGCTGTAATCAAACTTTATATGTCAACAGACGTAAGGAGAGTATATGAAAAAATAGTAATTTATAAAACAAGAACAGGCTTTACCAAACAATATGCTCAATGGATTGCAGAGGAAATTGATTGTGAAATAGTAGATTATAGAAATATTTCCAGCTTTGATTTTAATGGCTATGATTTAATTATTTATGGTGGAAGGGTGCATGCAGGTAAAATCGATGAGTTAGGTAAGATTAAAAAAATGTTTGCAAATTCGAAATATAAACTCGTTGTTTTTGCAACAGGAGCAACTCCGTTTGAAGCAAAAGAAGAAATAAAAAAGATAATGGCTAATAATTTTGATGATAACTCGATTCCTAATTTTTACATGCAGTCAGGTCTATGTTATGAAAAAATGAGTTTGCCTGATAAAACAATTATGAAAGCATTGTCAAAAATACTATCAAATAAAAATAATAAATCTAAGATTGAAGAAGGAACAGTAAATGCGATAAATAAATCTTATGATATTTCTGATAAAAAATTCATAGTTCCCCTAATTAAATGTATTGAAAATATTTAGAGTTAAATATGAGTTGTATGAGTATAGATATAAGCAATAAATTTCAGTTTTGTGAATAGATAATCAACTTATTGTTTTTAGTTTTATTACAATCAATTAACAACAAAAAATCATTCAAAATATAGAAGTATACTTCCCATGGGTTGCTCCAAGTAAAAACACTAAGCGAGAGATTGATTTTTTAAAATTCATATGATAGTTTTTTAGTATGAAGTATTTAGTATACAAAGGAGGGAATAAATTGATAAGCTTTAAACCTATGACACTGAATGATTTGATAATATTTAAAAAGTGGATATATACCCCACATGTGGCAAAATGGTATCTAGAGCCACTTGATTGGATTACAGAAATTGAACAACAAGAGGATACGTTTTCTTGGATACATCACTATATTGTGGAGTATAACAACAAACAAATTGGTTTTTGTCAATATTACGCTTGCATAGATAGTGATGAACTGTGGGAAGGTTATACTGCACTTGGCGGCTCGTATGGCATAGATTATATGATTGGGGAAAGTAGCTATCTCGGTCAAGGATTGGGCAAACAAATTATACTTACACTAATACAAAAGATTAAAGAACATAGTGACGCAAAAAGAATAGTTGTTCAACCTGATGATGAAAATGAAGCATCTCGAGGAGTTTTGAGATCGTGTGGCTTTGATTATGATTCGGAAAAAGATATCTATGTGATGGTGTTATAAGCATTTTGTCTAGCTCAAATTTAAATTTATTTACCAAAATAAACTCCCATTCACAACGTTCAAGTCTCTCATGCTAATTAAAGAACCTGTGTCAGATACACAGGTTTTTGTGTACTTATCTATAATAGTTTTAGGAAATTATACCTCTTTTACTAATAAATAAGTAGGAGGATATATAAATGGAACAAAACAATATAGTTAGTTTTGAAGATGGAGAAATAAAACTTGAAGTTAGTTTATCTCTAATTGAAGAAACAGTATGGTTGACTAGCAATGATCTAAGTAATTTGTTTGAAAAAGATGTTAAAACAATAAATGAGCATATAAATAATATTTTCAAAGAAGGTGAATTAGATGAAAAAACTTCTACTGGAATTTCCAGTAGAAGTTCTGGTGGTAGAAAGCCCAAAGTATTTAATTTAGATGTTGCTGTTTCAGTAGGATATCGTGTTAAATCAAAAAGAGGTATACTTTTTAGACAATGGGCAACTAGAGTACTTAAAGAATATACATTAAAAGGTGTTGTCAATAATGATAAAAGACTAAAACAACTAGAACGTATGCAAGAAATTCAAGTCGATATGATGGAAGAGGTGATTTGTTTGGTAAAGAAAGAGGTGAATCTTTTCAATCAAGTATCAATCAAATCTATCAAAGTTCTGGAGGGGTTGATTTTTATCCAACACTAGAAGATAAAGCAGCTAACTTACTTTACTTCATTACAAAAAATCATAGTTTTTATGATGGTAATAAGAGAATTGCAGCTACTATATTCATCTATTTCTTGATGAAGAATAGGCAATTGATTGTGAATAATAGACAAAGAATTAGTAATGCAACACTTGCAACCTTAACAGTATTAATCGCATCATCGAAACCGGAAGAAAGAGAAAATGTAATAGCGTTTTCAAAGGAACTCATACAGTTAACAAGGGATTAAACTAAATATATGGTTTCAATACGAAAATTGTGATACGGTTTACATTAAGCTATTTATATAAAAGGAAGTGAGGGAAAGTCGGATGATAAAACCTAAAAAATTAAGTAAAGGGGATAAAGTTGCAATTGTAAGCCTATCTTGGGGTGGATTAGGGGATGATTGCTTTATTCATAAATTTAATATTGCTAAAGAGCGTCTAACAAAAGATTTTGGATTAGAGGTAGTCTGTATGCCTCACGCATTAAAGGGAAGCGAATTTGTAGCGAACCATCCAGAATTAAGAGCTAAAGATTTGATGGACGCCTTTTCTGATAATTCAATTTCTGCAATTTTTTGTGCTATTGGTGGAGATGATACAATACGAATATTACCTTATATAGACTTTGATATAATTAAAAATAACCCCAAAATTTTTATGGGGTATTCAGATACAACCATTAACCATTTTATGATGTATAAAGCAGAAGTGGTATCTTTTTATGGACCATCAATAATGTGTGAGTTTGGTGAGTATGTTAAAATGTTCGATTACACTCAAAAGGCTGTGGAAGATATACTTTTTGGTGAATGGGAACAATACCAACTTATGCCGAGTGACGAATGGACAGATGACTATGTTCTTTGGCAAGAAAGTAATATAAACACCCCACACAACATGAAAAAAGATGTTCATGGATATGAGGTAATTAGTGGAAGTGGAGTAGTGCAAGGACATTTACTTGGTGGATGTATAGATGTATTTATGATGGCGTTTGAAACGAAAATCTGGCCAACACTTAAGGAATGGGAAGATGCTATTCTTTTTATTGAAACAAGTGAAGATAAGCCGTCACCAGATTTTATTAAATGGACATTTAGAAATCTTGCGGCACAAGGTATTCTGAATGTAATTAAAGGAATTATTGTAGGTAAACCACAAGGGGAAAAGTACTATGATGAATATAAAGTTGCAATTACTCAGGTTGTTGTAAATGAAGAACACTTGAACGATTTACCTATTTTTTATAATGTAAACTTTGGACATTCAAAACCGATTGGCATTATTCCTTATGGTATTAAGGCACAATTGGACTGTAAAAACAGGTCCATTGTTTTATTGGAATGTCCAACGATTTAGTAATGATTTTTGCTTCTCAAAATGAGCATAATCAACCGTAACCGCAATAATCGATTTTCCAACATCATTATAATCAAATATGACACTATAAATACCATATCGTTTAAGCCTTTATTTAAAGGCTTTTTAATGATTTTGTAGACTTTGGTAAAGTTAGGAATGTGCAGATATTATAGTTAAATAAAGAGTTCTTTATCATAACTCAATGCATTAGTGAACTTTGCTTTATATTTTTGTTCAAGGTATTATATGAATAAACTAAAAGTTGTATGGGAGAGGAAATAGATGAAGTTATTACAGCCTAATCAGGAATTTCAAGATAATGTAATTAAATATAAATGGATCGATAGTTTTTTGGCACTTGGTCTTTTTTGTATAATGTGTATGTTCTATGCAATTTTAGCAGTTTTAGAAAGTAGCTATCCTGCGATTGGTGAAAGTTGGCTTGTAGGAAGTGTATTTAATATTTTAATAATTATTATTACAATTTTATTAGTTAAGGTCAGAAAAGAGAAATTATCTTCATTAGGGATTTATGGCGGGAAATGGAAACAAAGTTGTTTGATTGGTTTAATCTTCGCATTAATACTTTTCTTTAATAACTGTCTGTCACACATAGTTAACGGAGCGAGTTTTATAGAAATAAAAGAAATTATAGAATTGGTGATATATTTTTTAATAGTTGCACTGTGCGAGGAAATTGTATTTCGTGGTTATATTGGAACTCGATTATATGGACTGATAAAAAATCAATATCTTGTAATTATTGTAACTGGCTTATTATTTATAGTTATGCATTTTCCATATAGAATGATTGCTTACAATATGACTATTACTGATTTGATAATCAATAATATAGGATGGATATTGGACTTGTTTCTGACACATATTGTGTTGTCTCTTATATATGTGAAAACAAATTCATTATATGGTTCTATCATTCCTCATTGGATGAGTAATTTAGCCTATAATTTAGTTGCAAGATAAACACAAATATCAGTTTGGCAAACAGTTAATCCAACTTCTTGTTAGTAGTTTTTTTTAAATCAATGTATCAACAAGAGGTCAATGAAATATAAGACTATACTTACCATTGGGTGCTCCATAATAATTGAACGAACTTGTATCAAACACAGGGTTTATATGCTTTTCTATAATGATTTTAGTAAAATATGCTACTTTTACTGATGAAAAAGAGTTCGATATGTCAACTTGTGCAAAATTTTCACAAGTTCAAATTGAGGGTAATCGAGAAATGGAATGAATTGGTTTAATCACACAGATTTTTTTGTATATTTAAAATGATAAATTTTTATGAGTAATTTCTTTAGTTAGTAAATAAGTAGAAGGCGTATAAAATGAAATAATATTGTTGGTTTTTGGTGGTAGAGAACTAGGCACAAATATTTCTCATTTCAGATATGTATTTACCAAAATACCATATTCACTGAATAGATTGAACAATATCTAACAAAAGGATATAATCAAATTAATAAAATAT
>NZ_JAVWNC010000066.1:0-10130 GCF_036637135.1 Anaerorhabdus sp.
TGTTAAAAAAATAGACTTTTTTCACAAGAAAAAAAAGTGATTGCTCACTTTTTACTTGATGATTGATTCTTCAAAGTTTTCAATTCCAAACAACCCTAAGAATGTTTTTAATTGTTCAACAGATTCACTTGCGCTAGCATAACGAATATTCATGCGATCCCATGTCTTAGAAACGATTTCACTACTAGGTACACCAAGTACTTCAGGCGTAATTGTTTCAATATCTGTCTTTAATTGATTCATTGTATCTGCATTAATACTCATAACATAATCATTAATCTTTGTAATCAATTGATCATAAACCTCTTTATTCGCATTATACTCATCTTCAAGAACATAAATAGCTGCTTGTGGATAACCTAATGTTCCTGTTTTTACTTCAAATTCTTTTTGAAGATCTTTAATAATTTTATATTCTTTTCCTTGTTCTTTTAATTTCGCAATTGTTGCAGTTGCTGCAGGTTCTGCAAGCAATGCAATATTCGCTTTATCAGACAACAATGCAGCTTGCGCATCTGTTACTGAATTATAGAAAGTCACTTGCGGTACGATATCAACAATTGTTTCATTGAATATAAGTCCTGGTACAGCACCTTCACCAAACGCAGCTAATTCACCTTCTTGATTTAATACATCTTCATTTTCACCAACTAAGTATAAATTACCCCATGTAATAATACCTAACATCTTGTATTTTGTTTTACCAGCACTACCAAGTTTTGTTCCTAAGTTTGTTGGCGCTACAATTACATTATACTCTGGTGTTGGGTTAACAAATGCTGCTTGAATCACATCCGTACCATCTACAAAAGTTACATCTGCCATCCCATCTAATAATACTGGTATTAATGGTAATGCAGTTGCTCCTTTAGGAGCTAGTACTGTAAGTTGAACTGGTTCTGTTGTTGCAGTTGGCTCCGGAGTTTTTTCAACTGGAGTACTTGCACAACCAACAAGTAACAACATAGCACTTACTAACGCAATAATTTTTTTCATTATCTCACCTTATTTTCGATTTCTAGAAGTAACTTTTCAATAAATTCATTAATTTCAACTGTTTCAGACTCTTGTTTGCCATAACGACGTACATTGACACTGTTTGACGAAATTTCGCCCTCACCTACAACGAGTTGAACTGGAATTTTATGAGTTTGTGCTTCTCTAATACGATAGCCCAATTTTTCATTTCTTGCATCTATTTTGACCCTTACACCTTTTTCTTTAAGTAATGCTTCAACTTTAGTAGCATATTCCAAATGATTTTCATGATGTACTGGGACAATGACAACTTGTTCTGGAGCTAACCACAATGGGAAAGCACCTGCAAAGTGTTCAATTAAGATACCAATGAAACGTTCGATTGATCCAAAAATAACACGGTGTAACATAACTGGTCTTACTTTTTCACCATTTGCATCAACATAAGTTAAGTCAAAGCGTTCTGGTAAATTCATATCTAGTTGGATAGTTCCGCATTGCCATACTCTTCCTAATGAGTCACGAATATGGAAATCGAGTTTAGGACCATAGAATGCACCATCACCTGGATTTATTTTAAAATCTTTTCCTGCAGCTTTACATGCTTTTGCTAATGCTTCTTCACTCTTATCCCAAATTTCGATAGAACCGATGTATTTTTCTTCAGGACGAGTACTTAATTCTATTGAATACTCTAAACCAAGTTTAGTATAAATACGATCAATAAATGCAATTAACGATACAACTTCACTTTCAATTTGTTCTGGAGTCATATATATATGCGCATCATCTTGAGTAAATGTACGAACACGGAATAAACCATTTAACGCACCACTTGCTTCATGACGATGTACTTGACCAAGTTCACCCATACGAATAGGCAAATCTTTATATGAATGTAATCCGCTCTTAAATACAAGTAAGCTACCTGGACAGTTCATTGGTTTAATAGCGAACTCACGATCATCAACATCTGAAGTGTACATATTTTCTCTATAGTTAAACCAGTGACCTGAAATTTCCCATAATTCTTTAGACATCATAATTGGAGTTTTGATGAATACATAATTTTCTTTAGTATGTTCTTCATACCAAAATTGTTCCAAAATATTACGTAAAATCATACCGTTTGGCAAGAAGAATGGCATACCTGGTGCATATTCACTCATCATGAATAAATCAAGTTCGCGACCTAATTTCTTATGGTCACGTTTTTTAGCTTCTTCAAGTAAATACAAATGATTTTGTAAATCTTCTTCATTTTCAAAGCAAATACCGTAAACACGTTGAAGCATCTTGTTTTTAGCATCACCTTTCCAATAAGCACCTGAAACTTTCAAAAGTTTAAAGTGTTTTAATTCTTTTACAGTATCCACATGTGGACCACGACACAAGTCAACAAACTCACCTTGGCGATAACAAGTAATTACAGTATCCTCTTCATCCATGTGTGAAATTAAATCAATCTTATAAGGATCATCCTTAAACATTTCCAAAGCAGCTTCCTTTGTTAATTCCTCACGCACAATACGTTTACCATCTTTTGATATCTTCTTCATTTCTTTTTCAATTTTTTCTAAATCTTCTTCTTTAAGTGAAACATCACCTAAATCAATATCGTAATAAAAACCATCAGTAATAACTGGTCCTACCCAAAACATAGCTTGTGGATAAATTCGTTTTACTGCTTGTGCAAGCAAGTGAGCACAACTGTGATTCAATACATTTAACTTTTCATTTTCTTTAATGTTTATCATATTTTTCTCCTCCTAAACAAATAAAAACGTCCTCATAAAAGGACGTATATTTACGCGGTACCACCTTAATTCCTAGTTCATTGAACTAAGCACTCAAACAATAACGGTTGCTGCCGGCATTTTTTCGAAAATGCTACTCCCAAGTGGTAATCATAAACCTTATCAATAGTTTTTCACCAACCAACTATCTCTCTTATCAAAGTATTTATCATCATGTCTTGTTCTTCGTATCTGTTATTATAATAGACTTCATCTACCCTTTTGTCAACCTCCATGCAACAGTCTAAGATTGAATGAAATGTACTTTTCTTCTATTAGTATCTTGATTCTACAAATGAAAAGAACTGTTATGAATAACAGTCCTAATCCCTATAATTTATTTCTTAGTTGTTTTTTTTGTTGCAGGTTTTTTAGCTACAGTTTTTTTAGCAACTGGTTTCTTTGCTACTGCTTTTTTTGCAACTGGTTTAGCTGCAACTTTTTTAGCAACTGGTTTTTTAGCTACAGCTTTTTTAGCAACTGGTTTCTTTGCTACTGCTTTTTTTGCAACTGGTTTAGCTGCAACTTTTTTAGCAACTGGTTTTTTAGCTACAGCTTTTTTAGCAACTGGTTTCTTTGCTACTGCTTTTTTAGCAACTGGTTTAGCTGCTACAGCTTTCTTAGCTACTGCTTTCTTTGCAACTGGTTTAGCTGCTACTTTCTTAGCAACTGCCTTCTTTGCAACTGGTTTAGCTGCTACTTTCTTAGCAACTGCTTTCTTTGCAACTGGTTTAGCTGCTACAGCTTTTTTAGCTACTGGTTTAGCTGCTGCTTTTTTAGCTACTGGTTTTTTTGCTACCATTCTATTTGCCTCCTTCTTAGCATTTTGTTCCAAATCATATTTGATTGCAGCTTGAGCTGCAGCCAATCTAGCAATTGGCACACGATATGGAGAACAAGATACATAAGTCAATCCTACACGGTGACAGAACTCAATAGAGCTTGGATCCCCTCCATGCTCACCGCATATGCCCAATTTAATATTTGGACGAGTTTGTCTGCCTAATGTTGCAGCCATCTCGACTAACTTACCAACACCTTTTTGGTCTAATCTTGCAAAAGGATCTTGCTCATAGATTTTCTTATCATAATAATCTGATAAGAATTGACCAGCGTCATCACGACTAAATCCAAATGTCATTTGTGTTAAGTCGTTTGTTCCAAAACTGAAGAATTCAGCTTCTGTTGCAATTTCATTTGCAAGTAATGCAGCTCTTGGAATTTCAATCATAGTACCAACCATATATTTTAGTTTAGCACCAGATTCTTTAATAATTTGATCAGCTGTACTGATTACAATATCTTTAACATATTTTAACTCAGCAACTTCACCAACAAGTGGAATCATAATTTCAGGTACGATATTGTACTTAGGATGTTTTTTATTTACATTGATTGCAGCTTCAATAACAGCACGTGTTTGCATTTCAGCAATTTCAGGATAAGTAACACTTAAACGACATCCACGGTGACCCATCATTGGATTGAATTCATGTAAAGATGCGATAACTTGTTTAAGTTCATTGATAGTCATCTTCATTTCATGAGCTAAGTCTTCAATATCTTTTTCATTTGTAGGTAAGAATTCATGTAGAGGTGGATCTAAGTAACGAATAGTTACTGGTCGATCTTCCATAACTTCATAAATTCCTTCAAAGTCGCCACGTTGCATTGGAAGTAATTTTTCTAATGCGGCACGACGTTGTGTTTCATCTTCAGAAACAATCATTTCTCTCATTGCTTTAATACGAGTTGCATCAAAGAACATATGTTCTGTACGTACAAGACCAATACCTTCAGCTCCGAATAAGATTGCTTGTCTAGCATCATTTGGTGTATCTGCATTTGTTCTGACTTTCATCGTACGACGTGCATCAGCCCATTTCATAAACATTTCAAAATCACCAGAAATAGATGCAGGAACAGTCTTAATAGCTTGTCCATAAATATTACCTGTTGAACCATCTAATGAAATGAAATCACCTTCATGATATTTTACACCATGTACTTCAAAGTAATGTTCTTTTTCGTTGATTTTTATTTCACCACAACCAGAGATACAACAACGACCCATGCCACGAGCAACTACTGCAGCGTGAGAAGTCATACCACCACGAACAGTTAAAATACCTTGTGCAACATGCATACCTTCAATATCTTCAGGACTTGTTTCTAAACGAACAAGAATTACTTTCTTACCTTTATTAGCTTCAACAATAGCACTCTCTGCAGTAAATACGATTTGACCACAAGCAGCACCTGGTGATGCTGGTAAAGCACTAGCAATTGGTTTAACTGCTTGCATATCATAAGAATCGAATTGTGGATGTAATAAAGAATCTAAAGATTTAGGATCAACCATCATTAATGCTTGATCTTTACTAATTAGTTTTTCTTTAACCATATCACATGCAATCTTTAACGCTGCAGCAGCAGTACGTTTACCATTACGCGTTTGAAGCATATACAGTTTACCTTCTTCGATTGTAAACTCCATATCTTGCATATCTTTATAATGTTTCTCTAAGCGAGAACAAATTTCAGTAAATTGTTTATATGCCGCAGGCATAATTTTCTTTAGTTCATTAATCGTTTGAGGTGTACGAATACCAGCAACAACATCTTCACCTTGAGCATTCATTAAGAATTCTCCAAATAATTTATTTTCTCCTGTTGCAGGATTTCTAGTAAAGGCAACACCAGTACCACAATCATCACCCATATTACCAAATACCATGGATTGAATATTTACAGCTGTACCCCAAGAACCTGGGATATCATTCATTTTACGATAGTAAATAGCACGAGGATTATTCCAAGATTTAAACACAGCTTCAACTGATTTTTCAAGTTGAGTTTTTGCATCTGTTGGGAAATCTTCTTTTAAGTTTTCACGATAAAATGCTTTGAACTTAACAACTAAATCTTTTAAATCGTCAGCAGTTAAATCAGTATCAAGAGTAACTCTTTTTTCTTCTTTCATTTCATCAATTAGTTCTTCGAAACGACTCTTTGGAAGTCCCATAACAACATCCGCAAACATTTGAATGAAACGACGATAGCTATCATAAGCAAAACGTGGATTATTTGTTTTCTTAGCTATTGTTTCTACAACGTCATCATTGATACCAAGATTTAAGATTGTATCCATCATACCTGGCATTGAAGCACGTGATCCTGAACGAACAGAAACAAGTAATGGATTATCTTTACTTCCCATTTTCTTTCCTGTTAGTTTTTCTAAAGCATCTACATTTTGGAAAATTTCTTTAATAATTTCTGGACTAATTTTTTCTCCATCTTTGTAGTAAGCAGTACATGCTTCTGTAGTGATTGTAAATCCTTGTGGAACAGGCATTCCTAAACTTGTCATTTCTGCAAGATTGGCACCCTTGCCTCCCAAAAGGTCACGCATTGATCCTTTACCTTCTGAGAATTTGTAAACGTATTTTTTTGTTGGCATACTTTCCTCCTATTTATTATATGAACTAAAAATTTAAACCGGTTACATTTAACTCTATCCTTATAATAAACTATTCACCGTTTTTTCACAACCTAAAAATTATAATTACTCTTTATTTAAATGAGTATTAACAAATTCGAATATTTTATCAAAATATTTTGAGTCCAAGAATGACTCTGCATGTTTAGATTCTTGGAATGTACATAATTCTTTTTCTGCTGTACATGCATAGAATAAATCAAATACCATTTCAAATGGAACAAAGCTATCTAACTCACCATGTAAGAATAAAGTTGGTGTACTCGATTGCTTAACTTGACGAAGTGTATTAGCTTCATATAAGTTAAAATTCATTTTTGATTTACATAATAAATTCACACCTGGTACAAGTGCACCAAAAGGAACTTTTATGAATCGTTTTATTTGATACTTCAATAAATCTTCTATAGATGTAAATGCACAATCTGAAATAGCGCATACTACATTACTCGGTAAGAATTCTCCTGTAGCATTTAATACAGTTGCTCCACCAAGTGATGTTCCATGTAACACTATTTTCGCATTTGGATTTTGTTTAATGATAAAGTCAATCCAATCTACACAATCATAATGTTCTTTCCAACCAAGTGTTGTATAATCTCCTTCACTTGCGCCATAAGCTCTTTGGTCAACAACTAAGCAGTTATAACCTTCATCATAGAAACGCTTTGGTACATCCAAAACTTGCGTTCCAAAAAAATCATAAGCATGGAATACAATGACATAGTTATCCGTTGGTTGTTGGATTAATGTTCCACTTAACTTATAGCCATCATATGAAACGATTTCTACATTTGACTTTTCAACATTATCAAACCAAAGATCATTATCTTTTTTTGTAATTAATGAATTCGAAAATTCCAAGTAACTTGGATTCTTTTTACGTTTAAAAACTTTTGTAAAGATATACGCACATGTTGCACAATATGTTGCGCCAACTGCAAGAGTTACTCCTGCTGTAACTGCTAATACCTTACCTACTTTACTTCCACTTTTTTCTGCCATAGATACCCCCAAAGAAAAAAAGAAGAGTTCTTAAAAAGAATAACTGTAGTTAATTCTCTTTTTCGATTTCTCTTCTTTCATTTATCACCTATTAATATTTAATGATAAATTTATTTAGAAGTCAATTCTTTTAAGCGATTTGATACGATTTCGTATTGATTTTTGTAGTTTTCTAACTTATTTTTTTCTTCTTCTACTTTATTTGGCGATGCTTTCGAAATAAAGCTTTCATTCGATAACATTTTTTCACCACGACTAATTTCTTTTTGTAATGATTCTTTTTCTTTATTCAGTTTATTAATTTCTTCCTCTAAGTTAATTACTTCACTCATCGGTAATGATATCGAACCACCTTCAATTGGACGAACCATTAACTCATCATCAATAGAATCAACCCATGTTACCTTACACATTTTTTCTAAGATTGATGCAACTTCTTTATCATAAGTTTTGTGTGTTCCATCAAGATTTTGAATCATAGCACGAAGTGGTGTGCTTGGTTTTAAATTGTTGTCTGTTTTGATTTGACGAATGATTGTAATAATTTCAATCAGTTGATCAACTTCTTTCGCAGAATTTGTATCAATTTTATTAATTGTAGTTGGCCATGTTGCAACACAAATTGATTCATTTGTATTATGTAATGTTTGATATATTTCTTCTGTTACAAATGGCATGAATGGATGTAGCATTTTAATGATTGCATCTAACATTGCAACGAGTGTATTTAGTGTTGCCATTTTAGTAGATTCATCTTCACTATTTAATCCTGATTTACTAAATTCAATATACCAACTGCAGAAGTCATCCCATACAAAACTATATAATTCATTTCCAACAATTGCGAATTCATATTTATCCATGTTTAAATTTGTATGTTCAAGTACTTGATTGAATCGTTGTAATATCCATTGGTCAGTCATTGAACCTTGACTTAAATCACAGTTCTTAGTATCAAAACCTTCTGGTATATTCATCATAACGTAACGTGAAGCATTCCAAATCTTATTGATGAAATTCCAAGATGCTTCTACCTTTCCTGGAATGTAGCGCATATCTTGACCAGGTGTTGAATTTGTAGTTAAAAAGAAACGTAATGAGTCTACACCATATTGTTCAATCACATCCATTGGATCAATTCCATTACCCAATGACTTACTCATTTTTCGACCTTGTTCATCACGAATTAAACCATGGATTAAACAATCTTTAAATGGATAAGAGTTTGTAAAATGTCTCGCTTGAAAAGCCATACGTGCAACCCAAAAGAAGATAATATCATATCCTGTAACCATACAGTTTGTTGGATAGTAATGTTTTAAATCTTCAGTTTCATTTGGCCATCCTAAAGTACTAAATGGCCATAATGCACTTGAGAACCAAGTATCAAGAACATCTTCATCTTGCGTCCAGTTTTCAATATCCTTTGGTTCCTCAAGACCAACATAGATTTCACCTGTTTCATTATGATACCAAGCAGGAATACGATGACCCCACCAAAGTTGTCTTGATATACACCAATCTTCAATGTTATCTAACCATTGAGTGAATGTATTTTCAAAACGTTGAGGATAAAAGTTAATTTTTTGTTCAGGATTTTGTTGGTTCTTTAATACATCATCCGCAAGTGGTTTCATTTTAACGAACCATTGTTTTGACAAGTATGGTTCTACAATAACATCTGTTCTTTCTGAATGACCTACTTGATGAACATGTTTTTCTATAGAAACTAAATTACCTTCTTCTTTAATTCTTTCAGTTACTGCTTTACGACACTCAAAACGATCCATACCATTGAATGCTCCTGCTAATTCATTCATTGTTCCATCAGGATTCATACAAACAATTTTTGGTAAATTGTGACGTTCAGCAATTTGGAAATCATTTGGATCATGGGCTGGTGTACATTTCATTGCACCTGTACCAAAACCAATTTCAATATAATCATCCGCAATAATTGGTAATGCTTCACCATTTGCAGGATTTATTGCATGCATTCCAATTAAGTGTTTATATTGTTCATCTTCAGGATGTACTACTACACATACATCACCAAACATCGTTTCAGGACGTGTAGTTGCAACCTTAAAACTATCTCCAGTTTCAACTACTTTATAATTAAAGGTATAAAAAGCCCCTTCTACTTCTTTGTGAATTACTTCAATATTACTAAGCGCTGTTTTAGCTTTAGGATCCCAGTTAATGATTCGTTCTCCTTGATAGATTAATCCCTCATTATACAAATCGCAGAAAACTTTTGTTACTGCTTGATTAAGTCCTTCATCAAGCGTAAAACGTTCACGTGAGTAATCCACTGAATTTCCAAGCTTAGCCCATTGAGAACGAATAAAACCTGCATATTCCTCTTTCCATTCCCATGCACGATCAAGGAATTTTTCTCTTCCTAAATCATAACGACTAATACCTTCATCTTTTAAACGTGCATCAACTTTTGCTTGTGTTGCAATACCAGCGTGATCCATACCAGGAAGATACAACATATCAAATCCTTGCATACGTTTGTAACGAGAAATAATATCTTGAAGTGTATTGTCCCATGCATGACCTAAATGTAATCTCCCTGTTACATTTGGTGGTGGGATTACAATTGTAAATGGTTCCTTACTTTTATCACCAGCTGTAAAGTATCCCTTTTCAACCCAATGATTATACTTATCCGCTTCTACTTCTGCATGATTGTATTTTGCATTTAATTCTTTCATTATTCTATCCTCTTTCTTTCAAATAGCTTCCACGTGTAAAACACGTGGTTCTGACTTAACCCTATAAGGGTTATTACCACACTGACCCTTAAGGGTCGTGTGAAGGGCCTGACAACTGTGCTTCAC
>NZ_JAVWNC010000067.1:0-9893 GCF_036637135.1 Anaerorhabdus sp.
CAGTTGATACAAATCATACACGTATTATTTCTTCAAAACTTGGTTATCTTGGATTTTTTGGTTTCTTTGGTTTTTTAGGATTTTGGACTTTTCCCATTGATAAAACTATTTTCCCTTTCTTCTTCTTTGTATTTTTTGGTTTCTTTAGTTTCTTTTATGAAGGTAAATTATCCAATGTGCTAAAAGATGAATTGTTCAAAGAAAATGAAACGAAAGCTACTATCCAATCCTATAAAACAGGTTTCACTCTAATGTTTATTATGATTTGGTTAATTGGTATGGGCTTATTTAAAAGAAATACGGAATGGGCTGCAATATTCATGATAATCACTGTTTCATGTATTTATGCCTTAGTTTTATTCCTAAGTAAATACTTACTTTATAAGTATGAAACACAGGAGTAAAACATATGGAAAATGAATTCATTTGTAATCTAAAAACTTATCGCATTCAAGTCGGCTTAACTCAAGAACAGCTAGCTGATTTAGTAGGCGTTCGTCGGGAAACGATTATGCGACTAGAAAAAGCACAATATAACCCCTCACTAAAACTTGCGATAGATATTTCAAGAATTGTAAAAACACCAATAGAAGATATCTTCATATTTAGGTAAAAGGGAAACTCCACGATTCCCTTTTTAACTGTTTAAACTTTTCTCTATTAATTGGATTGTCTTCTCAAGTCCTGCTTCTAAATACATCTTGTTTGATAGTTCTAAAACATTACTCTTATAAAATACATAATGATGATCCAATTCTTGAATTGTATTAATTAATACCTCCGCATTTAATTCACTTGCTTTTATGGGTTTAGTGCCTACATCCAAACGATAGAGATGATTAGCAAAAGATAACTGATCTAACACGTGTGGAATTGGAATAGATGGTATACCATAATACATACTTGAAGCAGTTGTACCAAAACCACAATGATGAATAACCGCATAGCCTTGCTTAAAGAGCCAACTGTGGGGAACCGAATCAATAGCGATCATTGTTTCAGGTAATGTTACAAATTTGCGTGTCTTATTAAACCCCTGAATGATGGCACGTTTGTTTGTCCTAGAAAATGCTTCGATAAAACAATTTAATTTATTTACTTCTTCATTACTCTCAAAGGACATTGCACCAAGTGATAATAAAATTGGCTTTTCACCTTGAGCCAAAAACTGTTGTAACTCAAATGATGGTGTGTACTCATCCTCCTCTAAAAACCAATATCCTATCACTTTATTCTTTTCTTCCCAATACGGATTAGTTTCTAATACATATTTACTAATTGGTATTAAATTCAATTCTTTTGACATGACTTTATCCATTGATTTCACTTTTTTTAGATTATATTTTTTTCTAATTTGATTATAGGGTTTAGCCATTATCGGATTAATAAATGCTGCAACTACTTTATCTTTTAGTGTTTTCTTTCTCTTAGTTTCAGGCAACATTTCAGATTGAAGAGTTACATTAATTGTTTTTATTTTTAAAGATTCAGCTTCAGTTGCTCCCATTTGACTATGAGAAACGATAATTAAATCTTTGCCTTTACAACATTCATAGATTTCATTCGATGAATTATTAATTAATTTAAATACAAAATTCATTGTTTTCAACATACTAATCATTGGATTTTTACTTGTTCCACGTATCTTTGATGCTTCCATTTCAATATCAACATTGGGTCCTATCGAAACAAAATGAACCCCATAACTTTCTACTAACTTACGCCAACACGGATGACTTCCTAACGTTACATCAAATCCCTTATTTATTAAACCTTTTGATAATACAAGATAAGGCTGTATATCCCCTCTTGTACCCATTGAAAACATAGCAATTTTCTTCATATGAAACTCCTTCGCGATAAAATTTTTATATTTTATATTGTTGAACTACTTTTTTACCTAATAATGTAATTGCTTGTTTTGGACATTCATTCACACAACGATAACACATCGTACATTGTTGTTTTTGTTGTGCTTTATGATTCACTATTTCAATATTAGACATTGGACAAATATTTGCACATATTCCACATCCTACGCAATCCCTATTTATTCTTAATTTATCAGAATATGTTTTTGTTTTTGATTGAAAATATAAACGTTGTCCAAATAAACCTAAACATCTTGAGCCAAAACTAAGACCTACTTGTGGATATTGATTATTCTTTATTTGGGTTGCTATTTCATTTATTTTAGTCGAAGCATTTTGTATTATCTTTTGATTTACTTCATTACTATGTTTTAAAACTTTTTCATCACAAATACTATCTGGCATTTTAATATGAATTCCACCTCGTATTATTGCTCCATGTCGCTTTAATAATCGAGCCAACATTCCACTTCCATCACCACTAAACAAACCCATTGTTGCGATAATAAATATTTTCTTATTTTTCCAAATCATTGGATTATCATTAATAAAATCATATAGTATTTTTGGTATATTACTATATTGAACAGGATATGAAATATATATACACTCCGATTGAATAATTTCATAGATTGCATTTTTGTCTTCAATCGAAATTACTTTTGCACTTGGATCAATTTGTTTTACTAAATGTTCAATACAAAACTTTGAATTTCCAGTTCCACTAAAATATAAACCTATCATCCTTGTTCTCCTTATTTCATTCACTACTATTTTTTTGATTCCAAATTTTGTATAGATTGAATAGCGAATTTACCTTGTACTACCGCAACAGGAGTTCCTCCTGGCATCATTTGCCATTGACTCGCAAGCATTATGTTCTTTATCGGTAATGCATTATTCATAATCATCACCTGTTTATTCGTTGCTGTCATTGGATAAGACATGAATGATCCTTTGTATGCATTAACATAATTAATATATGTTTTAGGTGTTACTACATCCAATTCTTCTAAATCATCTGTATATCCACATTCATTGATAACAATGTCTTTAAATTTCTTTGATATTTCACTTTTGAAATTTTGGTATTCTTCTTGACTCATCTTAATCAATTGATCAGCCATATTTTCATTTGTAATAATATTGATTTGAATAACTGTTTTACCTTCATGAATAAGCGTCGGTTCATAACCATAATGTTTGATACCCACACACGAGAACTTCTTGCCCAAGACATCATATTCTTTTGTATGATAAAAAGAAGAAGAAACCACATTACTTAGATCTTTATTTGTGCGATATATGACACTGATTAAACTAATAGTTTCATAATTTTGCTTATCTAGATCTGCATTTTTTATTTCTTTAATTTCAAATTGTTTATTTAATAATTTATCCAATAAAAAGTGGACATCAGTAGCTCCTACAATGTAATCACCTTCATGAATTGTCCCATCACTACATTGAATTCCTTTTGCTTCATTATTATCAATAAGTATACCATTCACTTCACAATTCAAATGAAGTTGACCACCTAAATCCAAATATCGTTGAACAATTCTATCCACAAATGGTTTAGATCCCCCTTCCGGTATCCCACTGTTTTTAGAAACTAAACCAGCTAAAGTAACAACATTGGAGGATACATTATAACAATCTGGAACAAGTGCATTCTTAAAGAAAAAACGTAATTCTTCACTCTCAAATTGATTTGCAAAATCAACAATTGAAATATTACCATATGATTTCATAACTTTAATTGCTGGCATTGATTTCATTGCATATTTTATACCTTCCATCATTGACCATAAATGGAATGGTTTTTCTGCTGGTACATTTGTGGAATCTTGAACTTTAACAATTGACTTTAAGAATTTCTTGATGATTTTCTTATCATGATCAGTTGCAAAGCGATATAACTCATTTTCTAGTTTATTAATATCCGTATACATATTGATTGTTTTATCTTGATAATGCACCTCATAGAAAGAATCACAATCATATAGTTTTACAGATTCGTTTAATGCCCCAATTTCATTCCATATTTCAAATAGTTTTCCTTTTTTAGATTCTGTTAACCAATGTAAACACCCTTCGATATAACTTCCTTTACGTACCCAACCCGTACACAAGCCACCGGCATAAGTGTTTTTTTCAAATATTTCCACATCGTATCCTGCTTTTCTTGCATATATACCTGCAGATAAACCTGCAAGACCTGCTCCAATTATGATTATCTTCATCTATTTATCCTCCGTTTTGAACAATGACATCAATGCATTAAATTGATTTGTTAATCGTTTCGCAACTTCATCTTCATTAATATTTACCAAACCCAGATTTAATGAACATGCTAAACCATAAGTATAGATTGCCATCTCTAAATGATACTCAGTACCTTGTTTATCAGTTAAGTGATAGACATTAGTAAGTACTTGTTGAATGTCATCAGCATTAATATCTTCAAAGAATAATTCTTTATTCGTTTGTGGTTGCATATACAAATAGTTAAAAAGTCCTTTATACTCTTTCGCAAATTTAATATATCCCATACCTACACTTAAATAGGATGAGTATTTTTTACTTTCTCTATAATATTCAACACAATCACGATAAGTATTCTCTGCTTCAACCTTAAGCAATGATTTTAACTCATCCATGTTTTTAAATTCTGAATAGATTGGTTGTGTCGAGCAGGTTAATTGCTGTGCTAATTTTCTGGCGTTTAGATTTTCAATTCCTTCATTTTGTACAATCTCAATTGCAGCTTTGAATATCTTTTCTTTTCCAATACTTTTATTCTTTGGCATAACGTCTCCTAAATATAACATTCGTTATATAACTATTGTTATTATATTATTAAAAAAATAAAATTCAATAAAAAAAGCACAATTTGTGCTTATTTCTTTAATTCGTTATTTACTCTATCTTTAATTGCTTCTGGAATAAACTTGCTGATGTCTCCACCATTAATCGCAATTTCTTTTGCTACCGAACTACTTAAAAACGAATATTCTGGTCTAGCAACAAAGAAGAACGTTTCAATATTTTCATTCAACATCATATTTGCGGTAGCTTGTTGAAGTTCATATTCATAATCAGCCACAGCACGAATACCACGAATTAATGCTGTCGCATTAAGTTTTGTCGCAAAATCAACTGTTAACCCATTACCAATCACCACTTTAACATTGGGTAAATCTTTTGTGCATTGTTCAATCATTTCCTTACGTTCTTGTTGATCAAAGGTTACTTTCTTTTTTGGATTAACCATAATTGTTACATAAACTTCATCAAATACTTTACTCGCTCTTTTAATAATATCCAAATGACCATTTGTAATTGGGTCAAAACTTCCAGGGTAACACGCTATCTTCATTGAGATTCCTCATTTCTTTTATAGATAACAATTGAAGTAATCCCATAGATTGCTTCTTTCTTTATTTTAAATGATTTATACGTATCGGTAAAGACATCTTCTTTTAAGCCTTCACAAATAATGATACCCTCTTTATTTAGCATCAGGTTCATATCAATGAATGTTAGAATTTCATCATAGGATACCTTACCATAAGGTGGATCTAAATAAATAAAATCAAATGAAATACCATCATTTTTGAATGATTGAAGTGCACGTTTATAATCCATCTTCAAACAGATGCAATTTTCTACTTCTTTTAAAGCAGTGATATTTTCCTTAATTATTTTGATTGCATCAAAACTTGCATCAACAAAAACACAAGAATCCATCCCTCGTGATATACATTCCAAACCAATTGCACCAGAACCTGCAAACAAGTCCAATGCTTTTCCTCCATCAAAATATGGTCCAATGGATGAAAAAATAGATTCTTTTACTTTATCCAGTGTTGGTCTAGTATCTTGACCAGGTCTTGTTTTTAAAACCCTTGAACGGTGTTTACCAGCGATAATTCTCATTCCAACTCACCATTCCTAAATCTTGATATAACCGCTTGTGATATGCCTATCGCAACCATGGTAGCCATTGTACTTGATCCACCATATGAAATCATTAAAAGAGGAACCCCTGTTAGTGGAATTAGTCCTGTAACTCCCCCTACATTGAAGATAAAGTGAATGAGAATATACATTGCGGTACCAATCAAGATAACTTTGCCTTTTTCACTCTTCATCTTAAATGCATATTTAAATAGATTAACAATGATCAGCCCATAACATATGAAGATAACCATGAATCCAAGAAATCCCAATTCTTCAACTACAATTGCTAAGATAAAGTCAGTATTAGCTGCCGGAAAGTTTGTATACTTACGTACCGAGTTACCAAAACCAACTCCAAAGAATCCTCCTGATGCAAATGAAACTAAACCATTCACTAATTGATATCCCGCACCATACTTATCTGAAAACGGATTTACGGCAGATAAGATACGTGATTTTTGGTATTCTGCTAAAGGTAAATGCTGTACGAAATTCGCACCCAATGGTGATATTAAAAATACTACCCCTATAATTCCTGTAATGATTAATAAGAATATTATTTTTTGAAACTTAACTAACTGCGGATGTTGTGGAATCAAAAAGATAATAACTGCTATGGCAGCCATAACTACAGCCGAACCAAAGTCAGATTGAAGAATCGCTACAATCAATACAAACGAACCAATTAATACAGTGGGTGTTTTAATTAACTCCCAATCAGTTGGTTTCTTCATTTTTAAATCACATAAATAAACAGACATAACTAACATAATTGAAATCTTCGCAAATTCGGATGGTTGAATTGTAACTTCTCCTCCTGGCATAGGAATACGTATCCACGCTTTAGCTCCTCCTACTGATTGGAAAGCTAGTGCCAAAAGTAAAGAAACAAAAGTGATAATCACAACCAACGAAATATTATCCCTAAGTCGTTGAAACGTAAAAACTTTTGCCATCAAAAGCATCGCAACATACCCAATGACAGAGAATATGATTTGTTTCGCAACTACATTCACTAAATATATCGTATTACCAGCTGCAAGCCCCATGGATGCACTAGTAATCATTACAAGCCCAAAAAATACCAAAACAATGGTAGCGAAATGAATATATCGATCATATAAATAAGGCATTCTAAGTGCGCCAGACTTTCGCTTCTTTTCCAAATAATTCACCTCTTCCAGTATTTTATCATAAATATCCTTACTTTTTAGAACATTTGTCTTTAATTATTCTCAAAATTTGTTATCATTATAGATGAGGTTTTAATATGGAAATAAATAATAATACAATTGTAAAGGATACTGATCCTAAAATCAGAGAAAAATCTTTTCCTGTTGAACTACCTTTGAAGCAAGAAGATAGAGAAACTTTGGAAAATATGTTAATATACGTTAAAGAGTCAATTATACCCGAAATTGCAGAAGCAAAGAATCTAAGGCCTGCTGTTGGCATTTCTGCTATACAAATTGGTCTTCCAAAACAACTAACTGCTATATCACTTGTAGACTATGATAAAAACGATAATGAAATTCATTATGAATATGCTTTGGTTAATCCAAAGATTGTTTCTTATTCAGTACAAAGTTCTTATTTAGAAAATGGTGAAGGTTGTTTATCAGTTGAAGAACCCCATCAAGGATTGGTTCCACGTCATGCAAGAATTAAAGTTGAAGCATTTGATATGTTACAAAACAAGAACATTACAATAAAAGCGCAAGGTTATTTTGCAATTGTGCTCCAACATGAAATCGATCACTTTTCAGGTATATTGTTTTATGATCACATTGATAAAGAAAATCCCTTCAAACACATTGAAGGAGCTCAAGTAATTTAGAGAAAGAGGAAAATATGAAAGAAGTAAATTCTACAGGAAACAAATCACGAAAACAAAAAAAGAGTGACGTTACTGTAACGAAAGAAAATAAAATGAATCCACACACAGATACACAAATTTATGCATTAGGTGGTATGGGTGAAGTTGGGAAGAATATGTATTGTATCGAACACGATAATGAGATTATTATTATCGATTCAGGAGTACGCTTTCCAGAAGATAGCTTACTAGGTGTTGATTATGTAATACCTGATTATAGTTACCTTACTAAGAATCAAGCTAAAATTAAAGCATTAATTATAACTCATGGTCATGAAGATCATATTGGAGGAATTCCATTCCTTCTACAAACATTACGTTTTGATAAGATTTATGCTCCACGTTTTGCGTGTGCATTGATTAATAAGAAATTAGAAGAAAGAAAATTATCTAAAGCTTGTAAGCTAGTTGAGATAAATGATGAAACAAGAATTTCAACAAAGAACTTCTCTGTTGGTTTCTTCAATACTGTACATAGTATTCCAGATTCACTTGGCGTTTTAATTAATACACCAAATGGACGCATTGTACATACTGGAGATTTCAAGTTTGACTTAACACCAATTGGATCAAACTCAGACTATCAAAAAATGGCTTACATTGGGCAAATTGGAGTTACTGTCTTATTAAGTGATTCAACCAACTCAGGTGTTGCTGGGTTCTCTATATCAGAAAAGAAAGTAGCACAAGCTATTCTTGAACAAACTCGTAAAACCCCAGGACGTTTACTTGTATCAACATTCGCAAGTAATGTATTGCGTGTAGGACAAATTCTAGAGGCAGCTGTTGCATGTGGACGTAAAGTTGCAGTATTTGGTCGTTCAATGGAAAACGTCGTTGAGATTGGACAAAAACTAGGTACAATCAAGATTGATAAGAGTCATTTCATTACACCAGCTGAACTAAATACATTACCTGCCAACAAAGTATGTATTGTATGTACTGGTTCTCAAGGTGAACCCCTTGCAGCATTAAGCCGTATCGCAAATGGAACTCATCGTTTCATCAAGATTATTCCTGGTGATACTGTCATCTTCTCAAGTAGCCCTATTCCTGGAAACACAAATAGTGTTGGTGCTGTAGTTAATCAGTTGACTCGTGTTGGTGCAAACGTATTAGTTAACTCACCATTAACATCACTTCACACAACCGGACATGCTTCTCAAGAGGAACAAAAATTAATGCTACAATTAATCAAACCTAAATACTTTATGCCAATTCATGGTGAATATAAAATGTTAGTTCAACATACTGATACAGCAGTTGAAACTGGTGTTCCAAGAGAAAACTGTTTCATATGTAGTAATGGTGATGTACTTGTCATGAGAAATGGTGAGTGCTTCATGAGTGATGAACGTATTCAAACGGATGATATCTATGTTGATGGTAATGATATTTCAGGTTTATCTACCTCAGTTATCAAAGATAGACAATTGCTCGCGGATAATGGATTAGTTGCAGTTATCGTTACAATCGATTCTCGCTACAACAAAATCTTATGTCGCCCTAATATCGTAAGTAGAGGTTTTGTATTTATCAAAGAAAGTCAAACACTTCTAAAGGAAGCAGAAATTGTCGTTTATGAATCTCTTAAAAAGAAAATGGAAGAGCGCACAACATTCGGTGAACTTAAAAACTGTATACGTAGCTCACTAGAACCATTCTTATATAAGAAAACAAATCGTAATCCAATTGTCATACCCGTTATTTTAAATCAAAAAGCTGCAATGCAAGCAATGCAAAATAACGCAAAGAAGAGATTACCAAAAACAAAAGAAGCATAAAATAAAAAGTAGCCCTGAAGCTACTTTTTTTATCTTTTAGGAAAGGGCTCAACGATTAAATTAAAGACACAGCAATACTTATCGCAAGGCAATCCAAAGAATACCAAGAAAGTATCAATACTTTCTGTCTTCATGGAAAAAGATGAAGCAAGTCTTCAACATAGCTTTGAACACTACCACTCTTATTGGACTTTGATGAACTTGAAGTAGGAAACTAAAAACTAAGCTAATAAATTCTATGAGGGAAGAATTTGGGAACTTCATAAAGATTCTTTCATGATTTGTGTAACAAATCAATTTTCTTGCATACAAAAAAGGTGTATTTCTACACCTTTTCATTGTGGTTCTACAAATTCTGGTGTTGGTGAAAACTAACACCTTTTTTGTTTAATACAA